>JAWOBY010000032.1:0-8362 GCA_046484055.1 Candidatus Woesearchaeota archaeon
ATTGCATTTATAGCGGATTCCAAAAAAACACAAAGTGTTTTTAGGGAGCAAAAAATCCCAAAGGGGATTTTTTAGCTTTTAGGCTTTCCAAAAGCCTTCATCTGAAAGTTTGTTAGCTTGTCTAACAAACCCAGAAAATCCCTGATTTTCGCTACATAAATATTTCAGTTTTCGGCTTTGTGGAAATAAAACCTAGAAGATGTAAAGATGGGAGGTGTGTCGTGCAGAACAAGACTGTTTATTACCGTCTGGTTGAGGGATTTTCTTACCATTCCAAAAAATGGGTCATACCTCAAATCGCCAGAACTAATCTTAGATATTGGTTGAGGGCATTTTTTGACTGTGAAGGCTGGGTTTTATTAAAGAAAAAGCAAAATAGGCATATAGGGCTTGATTCAGTAAATCGAAAAGGGTTGAGAGCCATTAAATCCGCCCTCCAGGAATTTGACATAGAGTCCAGAATAAAGAAGGTTAAGAATAGAGATTTATTAAGATTGGTTATATATGGAAAGAATAATATGGTTAAGTTCAGCAAAGAAATAAATTTTCTACATCCTGAAAAAAAGAGGAAATTAGAAGAGACAATCAATTCATATGTGATATATGTATGGAAATTCCCGGAGGAAAAAGAGAAGCTACACTCTTTTATGAAATCTGTTATAAAGAGCAGAATCAAAAATAAAAAAGTAAACAGGATCAGGATTTGCTCGAAAATAAGAGATAATCTTCTCATTATGAAGAAACATTTGAATGATGAGTGGGGAGTGAGATCTATAGTCTCAAATGAACAGCGAAATGGTGTTGGGACTCCCTATTATGAACTTTCTATCAATAAGAAAGAGGATTTAGACAGAATTAAGGAAAACACCTAAATATCCACAACAGCCTGCACCACATATTTATTGTTTTCCTTTTTTATCTCCATCTCATTGTAGGTTATGGCCTTGACATCACCGTGCGT
The DNA here is from genome assembly GCA_046484055.1 of Candidatus Woesearchaeota archaeon. Classification (GTDB taxonomy): domain Archaea; phylum Nanobdellota; class Nanobdellia; order Woesearchaeales; family UBA12501; genus JAWOBY01. Next base: position 962 of record JAWOBY010000032.1, read on the forward strand.
CTCGTACCCCTGCTCCACAAGGTCTCCCTCGATTTCAGCATTGAGCCTGAACACACCCATCTCCTTGTTTATGCGTATGCTCTTCACCCTGTTCAGCAGGAATCCTTCAGTGTCGAGCAGTATGAGCAGCTCCTCAAGCCAGTTGTAGAGCAGTGACTGCTCATCATTTCCTTCCGCTTCCACGCTTCGCTCAGTCGCGGGCTTCACTTTTTCCGGCTCGAACATCACAGCAGACATGGCCAGTGCCGCGTTAGCGAACGCCCCCTCAAGAGTATCGCCGTATGACCTGAACTTCGCGTCTGCTGTATGCTCAAGAAACTCGTATCTTTTCATTTTTGAATCAAATTTTTCACTGTACAATTATAAGATGTCCTGATTGCCGCTTTTTCAGTGATTTCCCGAGCATGCCTGTTCAGTATGTGATCACGGGAGGCACATCATCGCTGTTGTCCTCAGTTTTTGAGGTATCGGATGAGCCGGAGGATGAGCTGTAAGATCCTGATGAGGCATCTGATGAGTCATCTGCTGAGGCGCTTCCGCTGCCGCCATCATCGTCGAAAAGGCTGAAAATGTCTGTGCCCTGGCCTTGTGATCCCTGCCCCGCAGAAGGCCCAACGGGCTGCGCCTGCCCATCCTTCTGTCCACTTGACCATCCCTCAGGCTGTCCGCCTGCCTCCCCAGCAGACTGTCCGGCTCCAGCATCAGGTATATTGACCATCCCGAAGATATCCATCGGCCCTGAAACCCCTGAATCGCTCCCCTGCTCTCCCCCTGATGCCGGCGCGTTCGTGTGGCCTTCAATCCAGGCCTCCAGCATCTTAAGGACCTTCCTTATCTCCTCATGGCTGTCCTCTTTCGTGTCTATGGTGATTTTCATTCTATTCCCTCCCTAATCCAGCTAAGTTTATATATTTTTTTCTTTTATTCTCCTCCAGCACCTCATTCCAGCCAGTAATAAAGCCTCACTGTCTTCGGCCTTATATAAGTGTCGTTGCCTGCTATCATGAGGGATTCGGTGTGGATGTTCTTCGGGGGAAGGCTCACTCCGCTCTGCTGGGGGTCTGTGGACACATTGAAAACATAATCATAATCAGCCGCAACATGGGGGTAATATCTCTCAAACAATGAGTTGAGGCAGGAATGGTTCTCCTCTATGACACAATTCCTGAATCTTGTGTTCTGCTCCATGACCCCTATGAGGTCAAGTTCAGCATCCTCCTGCTCTGTGACTGAATCTGAAGGGACAAAATATATTATGAATATGAAGCTGAGGGCTATCGCTACAGCCGCTTCCATCGTCCTCACATAACCTTTCTTTCCTTTCCCCTGCAAAATCATCTTCCGGATCACCATGTCAAAAGAGCCGCTGAAACACGCTCCATGCTCCCGTTCTGCCCGAGCAGATGAATATTGTATGTCCTGCCCGAAACCTCCCTCTGCGCGCTGGGCACGCTCCCGAAGCTGAATAGATCATCGCTGGTGGAGTTCATGACAGTTATATTGAATTCATAGCTGTAATCCCATCTTTCCCTGACAGAGGAGTAGTCCTCTTTCTCAAGATTGAACAGCTTCTCCTCTGAAAGCCCTTCCATGACCTCCGTCGCCCCGAATATCAGATTGTAGGGCCGGGCCATCAATTCTGCATCCTCCTCCCTCTCGTGGAATATGAGGCGGTAGCCGAATTCTCCTCCCTCTGTAGATTCGGCATTGACAACAAGTTTGCCATGGTGGCAGAGCTCCAGCTCGACATCATCATCAAATATGAAGGACAGCCCGTAGGAGTCATCATAGAGGTCTATGTAGTCTGTGGCGTAGGTGTCGCACCCGCTCTGGTTGTAGTCTATCATTCCCCCTTCATTCCCGCCTGCGTGATAGTGGGAGTATGGGTCCAGCCTTACGCTCACGCCGACTCTCTTCTTCCCATTTATGTCAAAAAAGTTGTAGAGCCTTGAATTGTTCAGCATGACATATGTCGTATGGTTGACCCCTGAAGATACTGTCTTGTGCCTGCTGAACAAGCTGTTGCTGGTGTGCGAGCTCCCCTTTATCCTCAAAGGCTCTCCCCCTTCAGTGAGCGAATATTCGATTATCTTTATCCTGTCCCTGTGGTAAGCGGTCCGGACAATTCCATCCTCAAAATTCACCCGGAAATCCGCTGTTGACGCCCCTTCCTCAGAGCTTGTGAGGCCAGAATGGAGTTCCGGCTCTGTATAGTTTGATGTTGAGCGGAGAAGGTGATACAGCATAGTGCTGTCATCCCCCCTGTCATGAAGGTTCGCCAGGAAGAACAGCTTCCCGTCATCCACCACAGAGTATTTCCCCCTGACAGAATATTTTTCAGCGGGACCCCTGAACGGGAAATCCACGATGACGGGCTCATTATCCCCTGTTATGTTCGATCGTATTATCATGGGGGTGCGATTGACAGTCCATGAGGCCTCGCCATAGAACGCCTCCTTGAGCTCGCCGTAAGGCATGCCCGCACCTCCTGCAGGAGAGAAAGCAGGCTTTATCACGATGAAGAACCATGCCAGGTAAAGAAGGAACACACCCAGACTCATGGCCCAATCCGCCTCTGTAAGCCCCTTTTTTGATTTCATACCCTATCAGGATTCGTTATGAGGAAGTATATTTTAAAGGTTTTCTTCATAATACATGCAAAATATATGCAAAACACAGATTCAGGAATATTCCGGACTCATGAGGGATTTTCTGACTTTCCCTGCAAGCTCGGAAAGCGTCTGGCAAAAATCACTACCTCAATGCGTAGATAATCCCGACTTCACCGGGATTACTGTCAAACTTAGTTTGACAGGCCTGAAAATGCTTGCATTTTCAGTATCATGCATCTCAAAGCAATTTTTCCGACTGAAGTGAATTTCTTATTCCATGTATAGAAAATCCCGACTCGGCAAGCCTCGTCTGGGATATAATTACACAGTCATGCGTACAAAATGCCGACTCCTTTCAGTTATAGAAAATCCCGACTAAAGTCAGGGATTTTCTGACTTTCCCTGCAAGCTCGAAAAGCGTCTGGCATTTTGATGCATGTAAAACGGCAAAATCTCGATTCGCAAGCTCATCTGAGATTTTGGCCGTTTTCCATGGGCCTGCCCGGAAGTTCGGCGCAAGTCGGACACATCAAATCTCCGATTTGCGCTTTCGAACCGGGGATTCCCGCCATTTTCAGCGCCTGGATGAAAGCCAGTCGAAAGCTTTCTTTTGGCGCGTGTGAAGGCGATGTCATGTGCGGCAGAAGGTGCCAATCGCATTGGCTGCCAACAGGCATTTCCTTCCTGCAACCGCTAGACCACAGGCCCGCAAAAAATGATGCATGAGATATGGTCTCATAAAAACTGGACCTCAATCTCTGTCTGGTCCCATGTGGGGTACTCGGTGACTATGGCCGGTTTTAAATCTTTCTGTTTTATCAGGCCGGCTATAGCGGGTGAGGTGAGCAGCCTTAGCTTATCCCTGTCAGTCCCGATATATCCTTTCTTTATCCTGTACTGCTCAGAGATTTTTCTCCTCATCCTTCCGAGCTTTCTGAGTATCCTCTTCCTTTCACTGTCTGAGCCTTTCACCTTTTCAAGCTTTTTCCTGTAACCGAAGCCTGGAGCGAGCTCATGGAGGTAGAGCGCCCCTCTGACAAGCATGCCGTCAGGAGTGATATGATCATGCCTGGCTGCTACATTGCGTGCCCTGAGCTTTATCCTGTTGGCGAGCTGGACCCTGTCCTTGAGTGTTGTCGTGCAGTAATGTATGGGCAGCTTCGCGCCGTACTTTCTCATCAGCCTGAAAGCGAGCTGCTGGCTCCCCTCAACACCGTATGATACACTATTTTTTGTGGTGAAGCCATTCCTGACAAGATTCTGTGCGTTCGTGTCTGATATCTCCAGTTCGTTTATGTTAAGGAAGTCAAGACTGCCGATGAAATAATCGATGATCTCCCTTGTCCGTTTTTCCCTGCCGGGCAGTGCAGGTATCTCCATGCCCACCTTCCAGTCATGTTGCTTTATCAGGCTTATCTTAGGCCAGTGCTTTTTGCTCCTGAAGTCCGGATGTATCCTTATCTCATCAAGGCCTGCATCGTAAAGCTTTTTCAGCTTCTGTCCGGTGATGAGCTCAAGAGGGGCATAAAGATGTATGTGGAAATCCTTTCCGAACTTTTTCTTGAGCAGCCGTATGTATTTTGCGGTCCTGCCTGCCCTTGCGAAAGGATCGCCTCCTGTGATGCCCGCCCCTTTCGCTCCAGTCAGCTCGGCTTCACTTATCATTGATTTTGTGTCATTCTCATTCTCAAGCTTCCACTCATTCGCGTATATCACATCCTTGTTCTTCTTTGTGTCAGAGAGGGGGCAGTAGAAGCATTTTCTCGGGCAGATGCCTGTCACGAAAAGCACGAGTTTCCTTCCCTCCACGCATAGCCTGCAGCCTTCGGGCAGTTTTCCGCTCTTCCAGCTGTGGTATGCTGTCCTGGTGCAGCAGGTTTTCTGTCCCGCCCTGCTTTCCCTCCGGACGGTACTCTGGCCAGCCCCCCTGACAGGCCCGCGCATATTCCGGCGGCCGGCCTTACTCCCTGTTTTCCCGGTCTCTCCTTTCCGCTTCACCATTCTTTTCTGCTCCACCCTGGTTCTCTTCATTCCCCGAACACCATTTTATAATTTGACCATATCGCATCCGCAGTCTCCTGCAATCCTTTATTCTTCAGTTCCGCGATCTTCCTGTAAGCTTCTGCCACGAAAGCCGGCTCATTCCTCTTCCCTCGGAAGGGGCTCATGTACGGGCAGTCTGTCTCCGCCAGTATGCTATCCATCCCTGTCTGCATGACAAGCTCCTGAAAATGCCTTATGAACACTATGCTTGCGGGGATTGAGAAGCGATGGCCTGAATCCTCCGCCTTCTTCGCGAGATTCAACGGGCCGTTGAAGCAGTGGAGCACCGCCTTTGCGTCTGATGAGAGCAGCATGTCCACAGCATCATTCTCAGCTTCCCTTGAATGCACTATCAGCGGTTTTTTTGTCTTCTCAGCCAGCCTTATGAACTCCTGGAATATCTCCTTCTGCCTTTTCCTGCTGTCATCATCCCTTACCCAGTGATAGTCAAGGCCCACTTCGCCTATGGCCATGATGGAATTCTGTTTCGCCTCTATCAGCTCGAACTGCTCGTTGAGCTCATCCCTGCTCAGCTTGATGGCATCAACAGGATAGACGCCCAGCGCGAGTTTCACGATCTCATGCTCTGATGCGAGGTTCATGCTGGCCTTTATGCTCTCAGGGTTCAGGGAATTCTGTATTATTGCCTTCACGCCTGCATCTTCCGCTCTCCTGATGACATCAGGCAGGTCGTTCTCAAACTGTCTGAGGTCGAGGTGGGCGTGTACGTCCGCAAGCGTGATATGCCGGCCCCTGTTTTCAGCATCGTTTCCAGTGTCGTTTTGAGTATCCATCCTGGTGCTTTAAAGAAGGCAGGCTTTTATAAACCTTTTTATAGGACTCCCTCCCACTACAGGCCATGGCAGGCAAAGACAAGGGTAAGCGAAGCAAGAGCGAGAGAAGCAAGGGAAAGAGAGTCAGAAAGAAAAAGCCGCAGAGCACTCTTTCCAGGGTCTTCGGCATTGAGGCCAAGACAAAAGAGCAGAAGAGATTTGTCAGGTGGTTCGTTGTGCTGAAAAGCGTTGTTTATCTTGTAATATTCGTGCTGGCAATAATGTTCCTCATAAAGCTCAAGAGCCTGCAGTAGCAGAAAGCGGGATATCAAGACCAGAGAAAAGCCAAAATATCCTTACACATAAAATATTTAAATATAGATTGGTAAAAAGCCAAAAAGAGGGATGGATGCATGGCAAGATATCATAAGAAAGGGCAGCTGGCTGCTTTCATAATCATCAGTCTCGCTGTCCTTGTCATGGCAGGAGTTTTATTCTATATAAAAGGCCAGACTTCAGGGATGGATGAGGAAGAGACAATAACAATGCCCGAGGCTGCAAGCATCAGGGTGCAGTTCCAGGAATGCTTTGAGCAGGTATCGCGGCAGGCCCTCATAGAATTGGGCAACAGGGGAGGCACATTCCACCCGCAGGAGTTCATGGGGGATGATAGCAGGATAGCGTTCCATTATTATAACGGAAGCCTGCTCGCGCCTTCAAGAGAAGATGCGGAGGAAGAGCTGGGATGGTATGTGAAAGAGAATGCAGGGGCATGCCTCAACACAGAGAATCAGAAAGGAGTCAACATAAGCACAGGCAGCATTGATTCTGAAGTCAGGGTCAGTGATGACAAGGTGTTCATGTACTTTGATATGCCCGTCACTGTAAGGAAAGGCGGCGAGGAGTCGGCATTCAGCAGGTTCCAGTCCGAGTTCAACATAAGGCTGGGCCGTATAATAGACATATATGAGGATATTGGTTCTGATATGAAGGATGACCCTCTCAGCACTGACCTCACCAAACTTCTATCATATGATGTTGATATACAGAAGATAGAGCTGGGCAGGATGATGAACCTTGACCTGTTCATAATCAAGGATTATGAATCCTCATTTACCGGAGATACAGAAGGGCTTTCCTCTTACAGGTTCATCTTCAGCGCATTCCATGGAGGGGAAATGCCCGCATTGGAAGCTGGTGATGAGACTGCTGAGCCTGTGATAAACACGCCTGAGAGGCTGGAAGCCGTGGTGGGCGAGCGTTTTGAATACAGGATTGATGTTGATTACAGGAATCCTGAACGGCTTTTCTATGTCATTGAGACTGATATAAGCGCCATAAACCCATATGCTGATATAATCAACTTCACTCCTCAGGAAGGGATGGAGGGCAACCATACCATAGAGATAAAAGTCCAGGATGTGGAACAGTTCCAGGAGCCTTTCATAAGCAAGGAGGTGGATCTGGAGATAACAGGCTGAACCTCAAGCTTAAACATAAACAAACCTGAAGAAATGATTGAAATGACAGGCAAAAGGATAACCTCAGTAATGATTATACTTATGATCATAGCATCATTCGGGCAGATTGGAATCTCGGCCAGGCCCGCAGCAGCGCAGGACACAGGAGAGTCTGAAGGTGAAAGTTCTGATGAGATTGAGATTGACTGGGAGAACGCGAGCGAGGATGAGATAAAGGATAAGATATTCGAGAATCCTGGAAAAGTGTTTGATGAATATCCTGAAAAAGCGAAGGAGTTCATCAGGAATAATGCGAACTGGGCAGGCGCCAATCCAAAGGTGGCTGAGAAGTATCTGCGCAGAATTCAGGGCCCTATGCCTGAAGAAGACAAAGCTGTAGCTGAGAAATATCTGACCTATGAATACGCTTTCATGTCCGAGCTTAAGGGGGATGTCAATATAGACGGCGATACCATAACCAGCAACGGCAAGGAGTACAGCCTCAGTGAGATA
>JAWOBY010000005.1:0-22089 GCA_046484055.1 Candidatus Woesearchaeota archaeon
CACCGGGTCCGTTCAATAAAGCAATTTTTCCAGACAAACTTGTGAGTCGGAAAAATTGGTTTTTGAACGCATGAAAATGCTGATGACTTTGGAGTCGGCATTTTCTTTGCGTTTGATAAAGACAATCCCATGACATAAACAATATCAACCAACGGCGGCGTGGCCAAACGGCTAAGGCATTCGGCTGCAAAACAATGCAGTGCCCGAAGATTCTGGGTTCGAATCCCAGCGCCGCCTCTCACAAAACATAGAGAGTCAAAACATAGAGAGTATAGAGAACCAGCAAAAACCGGTTTCAAGATGCAGAAGGAAATAAGCGTTTCAACAGGCTCAAAGACAGAGCTAGTGGACATAACAGAAGAGGTCAGCAGTATAGTGGGCCAGTCAGGGCTTGAGCATGGGATATGCCATCTCTTCGTGCCTCATGCTACAGCAGGCCTAACAATAAACGAGAACGCTGACCCGAATGTGAAGGACGACATCCTGAAGATGCTGTCCGAGGCAGTGCCGCAGGGAAGATGGAAGCATGACAAAGTGGACAACAACGGCGCAGCACACATAAAATCAAGCATAATAGGACCGGACCTGACAATGCCTGTCAAAGACAGCGAACTGGTTCTGGGAACATGGCAGAATATACTCCTCTGCGATTTTGACGGCCCGAGGAAGAGGAGGATAATCATAACCCTCACAGGAGGGAAGGAGTGAGAAAGATGGCCAGTTGTGACATGTGCGGCGCTGAAGGGAAGCTTTTCCGGACCAGTGTAGAAGGGGCTGAGATGATGCTCTGCAAGCAGTGTTCAAAATACGGAAAGGTCATGGCCCCCCCAAAAAAAGTCATAAAGAAAGAGAGCATAAAGACCGGCAGAAGCGCAAAGCCGGAGATCATCGAGACTATAGACCCGGATTACAGCAGAAAGATAAAGAAGAGCAGGGAAAAACTCGGCCTTAAGCAGGAGGATCTGGCCGGGAAGATAAACGAGAAGGAATCGCTCATACACAGGGTAGAATCAGGGAAGAAAGAGCCGAGCATAGCCTTATCAAGGAAGCTTGAGAGATTCCTCGGCATAAAGCTGGTCGAACAGGACAGCGAAGAGAAGACCGTAGCAGCGGGCAAGGAGAAAGGTCCTGTCACCATAGGTGATGTCATTGAGATCAGGAAGAGGAAGGCATGAGGGGATTCCCATCAGCCGCCAGAAAAGAGAAAAGCTGCTTCTAACTGCAATCCTTCTGGTATTCCTCCTGTCAATCATAGGCTCCCAGGCCTTGACTCCTGTCCTGATGTGGGATGAGAACGCGTATCTTGCCAATGCCCGCAGCCATATCTCTGAATCCAATTACAGGGAGGATTACAGGGCGCCGCTTCTCGAGTACATCATCGCTTCTGTCTGGTATTTCACAGGGGAGAGCATATTCACAGCAAGGCTTGCGGTCTCACTCATGGCTGTGGCCAGCATATTCCTCGTCTATCTCATCACCCGCGATATCTTCAGGGAATCCAGAGATGCAGGTTCCGGAAAGAAAGCCCGGAGAGAGGATACCAGCGGAAGGAGCGCCGGAGGGATCATCGATTACAGGCCGACCATGTTTGCGCTCATTTTCGGGATCTGCCCTCTCTTCCTTTTCTGGGGGAATAAGGCCTACCCTAATGTGCCTGCCCTTTTCCTTGCGACTGCCTCCTTCTATTTCATAATGAAGAGCGCAATGAACAGCGGAGAGGGGTATGATGACAGCAGTGAAGCCAGCATATACAACCCCGCAGTCATCTCAGGGGTTTTCGCGGGCCTTGCTTTCCTCATGCGGTACACGATGGCATTGTTCGCGGTATCTGTGTTCGCTTACCTAATATTCACGCGCAGGGGCAGGCAGCTCTTCTCTTTTGCAGCAGCATCTTTCCTTGCCATACTTCCCTGGCTTTTCCTCAACATTCTTGAGCACGGCAATCCATTGCACAGTCTCATCTACAGTTATAACCAGATATCAAGCTATACTGCAGGAAGCTATGCGCCCCCTATAGTCCAGCTCCAGAACATCGCAGGATTCATGGGCATCCTCCTCATATTTCTCCCCTTCGGGCTCTATTGGATGTGCCGTGCAGGTAGAGGGAAGAATGACAGAAAAAAGAAGGACAGGGGAAGAAAGAGCGGGAGAGATGATGGCGGAAGAGGCATACTCTTGATCCTCGCCGGCCATGCTGTGCTGTTCTACGCCCTCCACCTTTTCCTTGTGAGCATGAAGCTGGCGAGGTACAATGTCGAGATACTCTCCGCTATGTATATCATGGCGTTCGCAGGCATAGTCTTTATAGACGGGAAGATCTCAGGCAGGATCATTGCGAGGGGGAGGGATCCCCTCAGGATATCATTTTATGCCATTCTGCTGCTTGCCACGGTCTCGGCAAGCATTGTGCATGTTGCCTCAGAATACAGGGGGCCAGAGAGCATATATTCGATGGAATGCAGCATATACAAGAGCGTGAAAGCAGCAGAGGATTTGCCTGAGGATGCCGTCTATGCCAGCAATTTCCGGCCTTACTTCGGTTATTACAATAATCTTGAGGTGTATTCTCTATGGACGGATGACCTTATGGAACTAAATGAAATATACGGTCTGGATTACATAATATATTCCGATAATTTCGGCATACTTTATGATGAGGAGGTTTTTGACAGGGAGTATCTGGATCCTGTGGGAGAAGTCTCTGCCTGCGGGGATACTGTGAGGTTCTACAGGATCAAGGAAGGCGGGGCCTGAAGAATTCAGATGGACCGCATATAATGGTTTCAGCCTGAACTGGTGAGGTTCAGCAATCCCTCTATCTCGTCCGCCTTCACAAAACGGTTGTATGTCCTGCCCCCCACAACCAATGCCGGCGCGGATTCTATATTATATATCGCTTTCAGGGTCTCAACAGAGGGATTCTCTATATTGTGATCAAAGGAATATATGTTCACACTCTTGTATTTATTATGCAGGTAATTGAGCACATAACCCTGTTTCTTGCATTTGTCGCAGTCCCCTTCATTCGAGTAGAAGTAGAGTATCAGGTGGTAATCCCCTCCGCATTCCTCTTTTGCCTTGTTCATCAGGAGCCAGTGCCTTACCTCCAGCAGCATGTAGTACTCCTTCAGTTCAAGCACTCTCGGATCATCCACCCCCAGCTGGGATTCCATCCGCTCCAGACGCGTCCCTATATTGAAAAGCTCCCTGCTGAAATCAGTGTAATCGAATGCGGAGCATGGCTCTTCGGCGAGGAGCATGTATTGCAGTTCGCTCCCCATGGTGTCCATCCTTATCTCCTGCTCCATATTATCTATGATCTCCAGTTTCTCCTGGCTGAAATAGTTGCCCAGCAATATGCCCCCCACAAAGACAAGGGTTGCTATGGCAAAAGCTGCCAGGTAATGCGATCTCTTTATTCTTTGCCTTTCCATCCAATCATTCCCCCATTAACGGTCCATGCAGCATCATCATTCAGCATCATTGGGGGGCCAGGTATCACTATTGAAAAAACCTGAAAGAAGCATTTGATGCCTGTCTGTCTTCCCTGTCTTTCACGTTGTCTTGCTGCCCCACCCTATGCTTTTTCCTGTCAGCTTGTAAAATCCTGCGATGATCCACCAGTAAGCGAAGATGAACCAGTAAGCGATCAGATATATGATGTATGAGAGTTTTATCTTTGATTTCTCCTCGGATATCATCTTGGCAAGGCAGATTATCGTAACCCCCACCATGATTGATATTACCGATAATATCGCTAAAGGCCCGAAATTCAGGGTGAAAAGATCAACATTGAGGTCTATCAGAGGCAATATGTCAAAGTTTATCGCGAAAAGGTTGCTTATCTCCTTGCCAAGATTGGTGAATGACCTTATGAGAGCATAAGAGCATACCATTATCGCCAGCAGAACTGAGAAGAAGGAACCCGGCAGTATGAAGATTCCGAGATTGCCGTAAGAGGGATGGAAGAGGTTCTTGTAGCGCTGTACATTGTTGATGAAACCGAGATACCATCTCCTCCTCTGTCTCATGAGGCTGTTGAAAGTGTCAGGCCCTACCGTATAGACGCTGGCATCAGCCGCGTTCTCGACTATGTACCTCTTGCTCTGTATCCTCAGGGCGATCTCTATGTCCTCTGTTATATTATCCCCGTCATAAGGCCCGTACTTGTCAAAGAATTCCTTCCGGTATATGGTGAGCGGGCCGGGTGTCACGTGTATGCTTCCCATCATCCCGAAGACCTTCCTAAGGTATATGCCTACAAGATACTCCACTGACTGGATCCTCTGCAGGAATCCCTTGGGATGGTAGACCTTCAGCGAGGGCGTGACTGCCATGACCTTCGGGTTCCCGAAGTAAGCCACCATCTTCCTGAGGCAGTCAGGACTGGCGAAGGAATCAGCGTCAAGCGCGGCAAAAAGCTCTCCTTTCGCTTTCTTGAGTGCATGATTGAGACTGTTGCCTTTCCCCGTGTTCGGCTTTGTGAGTACCTTGATCCCTCTCTTCTCAAATCTCTTTGCAATACTGTATGTCCTGTCAGTGCTGCCGTCATCCACGACCATTATCTCAAGCTTGCTTTTAGGATAATCAAGTTCAAGAAGGGATCTGAGAGTCCGGGATATGGTCTTCTCCTCATTATAGGCGGGGACGACCAGGCTTACTGACGGCAGCCTGCGGGGTTTCGGGCTCTTTATCTCTGATCTCCTCTCAAGAAGCGTTATGAAGAACAGGGTGGAGGTGAAGAGTCCGAAATAGGTCACTATGTAAAGCAGTATCTTTCCGATGGGCATTCGATTCACCTGGTGATTCAACCGGCACTGTCTTTCCATTCAGGGATTTCAGTCGGTATGATGTGCATCATGATATGGCACCCTTATATGGTTCTCTTTTATGATGCTTTTTTCCATTCCGCTCCTGAAACGGTGAGGGGAAGCTGGGATGGAGGGGTTGAGAGGCCATGTGATTCCCTGACATTTGCCTAATATACTCCCTCTATCCTGATTATGTCAGTCCTGCTGTTGCTCTGTACCTTTTTAAATGTTTTGTTGTTTCTGAGCAGGAAGAGGAGGCCCTGATTGTCCCTCTCCCACACCAATTCTTCTCTCATGCCCCTGTCAATCCATATGCGGGATATATTATATTTCCTGATAAGGCCTGCGGTCTCATCCAGATCCACACTGTGCAGTATGCGGAGGGAATCTGAATACCTCTCCTCAGAGCCGAGGGATGACACTGAAAGGCTGTCCAGCAGGACAGGACGTTCAGCCATGTATTGTATCCAGTAGCCCCTTGAGTAGTGAGAGAACACAATATCTTCAGGGCCTGAATCCTCGCGGAGCTTTTGAAGGCCCTCCACTATGTCATCTCCCGGCATCATCATGGGCATCCTGTCCATATATGAGACTGTAGAGAAGAGGAGTCCGCAGACAAGTACGACAAGGGTGATGTTCCTCACAGGGATGAAAGTCCATTCCATCATCCTGAGCTTGTCCAGCCCGAGGGCTGCGAAAACGACAACAAGGAAGTTGGTATAGAGATTGGATTCCCATCCTATGAAAACCGATGATGTGAGGAGAAGGGCCAGCCCCATATAAAGCGGGTAATACCTTGACTTTTTCCTCCATGAGTGGAAGAGGCCCACCACAGCCAGAATCATGCTGAAGATGCTGAATCCCGCTTCCGCCCCCAGGTCGGATACAAAAGACCTGAACACGCTCATTGAGGTGACTTCAAAATTGGGATAGAAGGGGGAAGGGTGGATCGCATAGAGGGCGAGCATGACCACCACTGCAGAGAACGCCCTCTGCCTGCGATGAGGGCATATGATGGACAGGAAGGCGAGGGCCAGAGCGGCAAAAAGCATATTGAAGATGCTGGTGAATGCAAGGACAGCAAAACAGAGGAGGGAAAGACCAAAAGCAGTCCTGTTCCTCCTGAGGAAGAGAGAGATGCCAGCAAGTGTGAGCAAGACAGAAAGGCAGTCCGGAGTGGAGACCGAGAAAAGATAGATGAAAGGCGGTGATACGATCAGGAGCATTGTGGTCACGAATCTTCCTGCATGCCTTATGCCGAGTTCCCTGAGTATGTTGTAGAACAGGACCATGCCCACCACACCAAAGACGAAGGGCAGTATCTTGGAGGCTATCCCCACCCCCAACAACATGCCTGCAAAAGCCAGCGCATAATGGTAGGGCACAATGACGAATTCCCTGCCTCCATAAACCATGCTATCAGTTCCTGTGTCACCCTCAATGATAGCTTCAGCCGCCCTGGAATGGTAGTAGGCCTGGCCCCCTATCAGGGCTGTGTTGCCGTTGAAGAACCTTATGAGGTGCGGGAGCATGAGCATCAGGAATACTATGAGCATGAGGTACAGTATGTATTCCCTCTCGCGCGGCCCTCTTGAGCTGAGGGCAGGCCCGCTCTTCCTGTTCATATTCTCCCGATCATCCCTTCCTCTCTTCCATTTCCCTTTTTTCTTCCTCCTGTTCATGCCTTTTTCCTCCCGCTGATTTCCGCATGTGATTATTGCTCCTGCCTGCGGTCCCCATCTATCATCTATCGAGCTCTTTCATCCTGCACCCTGTCCTGTAGAGCATCACATCCCCAATATTCCCTCCTGTATTATTGTTCCCTCCTTCATAAGCTCCCGAGGAATTGTAGATGGGGGTGAAACAATCCGAGGGCGCGTATGCAAGAGAGTCTATCCCGAACTCCTCCCTAGCTGAGGGTGTCACAATGATGTAATCAATGCTGTATCCTGTGGATATGAGCAGTGCCTCTGTCTCAAACATCGCGGTGTATATGCTTTCGATATCATTGTACCTTTTTGATGCGTCATCGATCATAAGGAAATTATCATCAGCGACATTCTTTCTTCCTGCTATGCCTGTGATGAGGTGGCCCTCATCCAGAGGGGCGAGAACAGTGGAGTTTTCAGGTGTGTTTTCCCTCACCCATCTGAGTATGGCCGCTTCATCATCCTTCATGGTGTTGTCGACAGCCTTGCTGGCGTAAGAGAGCGAGGGCAGTATGGAGGTCAGGAGCAAAGCTATGAAGAATCCGACTGTGAGTAAGCTCCTGAACCTTGCGAAATGGGTGTTTCTCCAGTACTGGAATGACCACTTATAGAACTGGGCGAACAGGACCACGGCTATGATGCCAAGATAAGTCAGCCCGAGGTAAGGCTCGATGACCCTTGCCCAGATAAGGATCAGTGTGGAGAAGGCGAGACCGCTGAATATGCACATCATCCTCTGCTTGGGCCTGTAGATGTGCTGGAGCACCGAATAGATCGCATACATGAGGGGGATGGATCCTATCTGGTACACAGCATTGAGTATGCTTATGCCTCCGAAGTAATCCTTCAGTATCTGGGAGGGCACGTTCATCCATATCACTTCAGCTCCGTGGAAGAGCAGGGCCTTCTTGTATATTATGAACAGGAACCATATGATGAAGAATATGGAGAAGAATATCACCTCAAGCTCTGCCTTGTTCTGCCTCATCCTGTCAAGCTTTAGCAGGGCTATGTAGAAGACAAATCCCGCTGCCAGCAGGAGCGCAAGCGGGCTGAGGAGTGTGAGCATGAAAAGGCCGGTTAGATATGCATAGATGTGGCTCTTCTGCCTTATCTTAAGGAAGGAATAGACACAGAAAAGAAGTATGGGAAAAGCGAGGGAATTGACGGACAGGGAGTTGAATGTTGTCCTGAAGAAAACAGGTATGAACCCCGCTATGAAAGCCGAGAATAGGGAGGCATTCCTGTCCCTCGACAGCTCATATGCTGTCAGGTAGACTATTATGACCAGTGAGGAGGCGAATATATTCATCACCACCTTCCCGACCATGCTGATAGGCATGAAGATATTGAAGAATGCCACCACATAATAGAAGAAGGGGCTGCCAACATGCGTCCTGCCCCCATAGCTGAGATCATCATGCAGTATGGGCAGGCCAGTGGAACTTATGTGCTCCGCCTGCCTCATGGTGAAATAGCTCTCGCTGTCAGAGAAGTACGGTGTCTGGAAGCTGTAATAAAACCTGCATGAGAGCACCAAAAGGAATATGATCAACAGCAGGTAGTGGTGTTTGCCGGGCCTGAATGCCATGACAGGCTGTCAATACGGCTCTTTATATATAATTTTAGCAATATTTAAAAGGAATCACCATGCGGGCCTTTAAAAGGGGGTCTGGAAGGATGCATGTCAGGCGCCTTCCGAATCAGAAAGATATTTAAACGGCGGACGATGTGATATTCTGGCAGGTATGATGTTAAAAATGCCTTAGAAGGAGGAATTCCAATATGGGGGACAGCAGGGTGACAACAGGAATCAGGCTTCTTGATGAAGCGCTCAGGGGCGGCTATGAGCCGGATGTGATCACCACTGTGTATGGCCCTGCAGGCTCGGGCAAGACCAACCTCTGCATCCAGTCGATGGTGGAGGCAGTGAGGGGGGGCAAGAAGATAATATATATAGACACCGAAGGAGGGTTCTCTGTCGAGAGGCTCAGGCAGATCACTGATGGATACAAGGATGTGCTGGACAACACCCTCTTCTTCAAACCGTCATCATTCGAGGAGCAGAAGAACGTGTTTGACAAGCTCAAGGAGATAGTCAATGAGAAGATAGGCCTTATTGTGGTGGACAGCATCTCCATGCTGTACAGGCTTGAGCTGGGCAAGAAAGAGGAGGTCTATCACATAAACCGCGAGCTCGGCCTGCACCTGTCCATACTCACAGAGATAACAAGGAACAGGAACATCCCTGTGCTTGTCACAAACCAGGTATATTCCGTGTTTGATGAGAGGGACAAGGTCAACATGGTGGGAGGGGACATAATAAAGTACAGCAGCAAATGCCTGATAGAGCTTCAGAAGGCTCACATGAACAAGAGAAAGCTGTTCATAAGGAAGCACAGGTCCCTTCCGGAGTCAGGAGGGATCATACTTGAGATACAGGAGGGAGGCATCACAGGCGCAAAAAAAGAATAATTAAAATGTGACCATTATTTTGTCAAACCCTGCGGTTTATAGATGTCACATTTTAAGTCTTACTTGCAAATTTTTTGCAAGTCTGAAATCCCTGACTTTAGTCGGGATTTTCTTTACAAATAGCGCTACATCCCCAACTTGAAAGAAGAGGTATTGCGCTATTTGTAATAAAGTTTGAAAAAAAAGAAAAATGCAGGTATAGTGTTCAGATCTCCTCAACAAAATCCTCAAGCTTGAGCTCTTTCTTTATGCCCTTCTTTTTGAGGTATTCCTTTGCAAGGATGTAGAATATCAGCCCGAGGGATTTCTTCCCCTTATTGTTGCAGGGCAGCACAAGGTCCACATTGTTCACCTGGTTGTTCGTGTCGCACAATGCCACGACAGTGAGACCGGCGAGCAGCGCGTCCTTGAGGGGGTTCCTGTCCGGCCAGGTATCAACTATCAGCATGACCTGGGCTTCTGTGAATGTCTTGAGCTCAGGATTGGTTAGTATGCCCGGAGGATACCTTCCTGCAAAGACCCTTATGCCTGTGGCCTCGCCGAATGCCTTCACAGCTTTCCAGCTGTTCTCCCTCCTGCTCGCCACAAGTATGTCCTCCGGCTCATACTTTGCGAGGAAATCAGCTGTTATCGCAAGCCTCTCATCGATTCTCTGCAGGTTCAGCACGAAAAGGCCGTCGGGCCTTGACTTGTATATGAACTCGTCCATCTGTCTTGTCTTGAATTTTGTGCCTATATGGATTCCTGATTTAAGGTATTCATCCATTGGCACAAGCAGTGTATCATCATCCGGCATTTTTTACCTCCCCCTCATTAGGGCCATATGCTCTGATCAAGCTTTCATTGTCTTTTATACCTGTGGGGCCGTGACGGCGGGAGAACAGCAGAAGCAATCCCTGCTGCATTTTTCTCGCCTCAGCAGCTCTCACAGGGTCCGCCTGCAGTAAATGCCTCGTCGGGCCATTTTGCGGCGCTTTTCCCTGTGAATCGGCCTTGAGAAAGAGATTTGAGAGGTCATTTATAAATATAACGATTATCTGTGAGTGGTATCTTCCTGCAGGTTATGGAAGAAGGCCTCAATCCGGCCTCACCCTTCTTTTCCGGCCATGATCCGGATTAAACGCATTGTAACTGCGTTTGATGGGTGTTAAGTGGAAACATGCCCAGTCCGCCTTTAAGATAGAAACCGCTTCACCTTAGAGAAAATCTCTTCCCTTCCGATTGTATCATTTCCTTTATGGCCTTCATCTTTCAATATCATTATCTCGTGCCTGCCCTTTCCATCCCTGATATCCTGATGCAATTGTTCAGCTCTTTTCACTGATACGGTTTCATCTGCGCCACCATGAATCAATAGTGTATTCTTTGATTTCAATTGTTCAATATAATCAACCGGATTCAAATCAGCAGTTCCCTTAACCAGCCTGTCCCATTCTTTTTTGTCTGGGATTCTCCATAGATTTTTCCAGCCATTCTTTATCGCATAATATAAGTCTTCAATAGGTTCTGCTGATTCTTCAGGGATTCTGGAATGGTCTCTCCAGTTTGTAGGGGCCCCGATTGAGATGATATTTTTTACATCATCTGATTTTGCTCCGGCCACCAAAGCGACAGAACCGCCAAAACTTCCGCCCAATAAGGTGATATCTTTCACTTTCCATTTGATAATAGGTTCATCATCTGCATATTGGGTCACTTTTTTTCCCTGGCCTGATTTCACAAAATCAACTGCATCCAAGATAGTCTTCGCGCAATTTTCCCAACTCATTGTCCCGTCACTTGCCCATGTGCCTATGTAATCCGGAAAGATCATAACAAATCCTGCATCTGTCACAATCTCCATTTTTGCAGGGTTATGCTGGTACGGGTGGCTTGGCAGACCATGGCACGAGATAATGAATCTATACTCCTTGTTCGGGTCTAAATCTTCTCTAAACCACATCAATAGACGGATTCCGTTGATATTGAAAACATGAAAGTTTGGCCTCATAAATAATAAACATGATTTATTGATTTATATAAAACTTGCTATGGCGCATGGCCTGTACAGGCTTCTCACCCCTTTTCTACAGGGTTCTGACTGCCAAACTGAGTACAATGACCACTTAACAGTAGTATAGAAGGAAAACTTTATATATCCTCTGTGCCAAAACACCCCTCTCATGGCAGAATTTACAGTTATAGAAGGCCAGGGTTCTGACATCCCGAGGATATGGATGAAAAGCGAAGGCATCAGGTATGATGACAAGGCCGGGAAAACAGATGCGGTGGTGTGCATATCCTCAGAGGTGTCAAAGGCCCTGAGATGGTACCAAAAATTAGACAGGGGTTATGAGGCTGTCCACAGGGGGCCCGGAGGATACGGCAAGCCGGGCGATGTAGTGAAGGCATGCAGGAAGAACGCCCCTCATTTCGGCCTTGAACTGAAGGTTGAGAGGCTATGCGAGGTGCCCTCCCAGTACAGGCTGGAATTCAGGATAAAAGACGCTGAGAAGCTCAAGTCTAGCCTGGAGAAACAGGGAAGAAGGATACCGGATCAAAATCTCGGATATTACTTCTGGGGCAATCTTCTCTCAAGCGCGATAGAGAAATGTTACGGGCCCTATGCAGGAGCCAGGATGGGCAGGAGGAGCAGCTAGATTATCATGTGTTTATGGGAATTCTTCAATTGTCTCATACACAGGCCCTTCACCTGTCAGTGTGCTCTTGATGAGCTCAAACTTTTCCACGCGGAATGAAACCTTCTTCGGGCTGAGCGATCTTATCCTGTCCATGAATGCACTCTTGTCCCTGACAGACCTCACCCTTGCCAGAGTTATGTGGGGGCGGAACCTCTTTTCTTTGGGGAACATCCTTTCAAGCGCGCTGTCTATCTCCTGCTGAAGCCGGCTTATCGTGTCCTTCGGCTCAACACCTGCCCATACCACCCTGATATGGCTCTCAGAAGGGAAGACACCCGCTCCGCAAAGCTCTGCATCAAAGGCATTGAATCTTACGCTTCTGAGTTTTTCTTTTATGCTGTTAATGTTTTTCTCATCAACATCGCCCAGGAACTTGAGAGTGAGGTGGAAATCCCTGACGGGCTTGAGATCAGCGCCGCTGCCCAGGCCGGCCTGAAGCCTCTTCAGCTCTTCCTTTGCCTTTTCAGAAACACCGAAAGCTATGAACAGTCTCATAAAGATAATACAAGAAAAAAATTATATAAATATTTGGATTGCCCTTCGGAATCATTCTTTCTCTTCAGAATCTTCCTTCTCTTCCTCGGCCTGGCCTGCTTCGGATTCCCCTTCATACTCCTTCTCCTCCTCAGGGGGCTGCGGCACCTCTTCAGCAGACTCCTCAGATGGCTCCTCGCCGAAATCCTCTGTATCCTCAGGCGATTCCTCAGGCTCAGGTGCAGCGTACGATGGCTCTTCTTCCTTGCCTCCTCCTTCAGCGGGCTTATCAGCTTTCCCCACAACCTCGGCAAATCCCACTTTCCTGAGCACCTTGGTCACTCTCACCTTAACATTGTCTCCCTGTTTTGTGCCCGGCACGAAAAGCACAAAACCGTCTTTCTTCGCTATGCCGTCACCTTTCTCTCCGACTGCCTCTATGTTTACCTTTATCTCGTCGCCCTCATTCACGGGCACATTGTTTCCTTCATTTCCATACATGTTCTATTCCACCTTCACAATTTTCCGCATCTGCACAAATATAAAACAATGCGCATGCCCCTCCCCATGAGCCCTCCATTTATAAATTTAGCGCTAAATAATGCGACAGCCACTGCCGGCCTGCAACCACAGAGAGGACTGCAGGAAGACAAAAACATTATAAAACAAAAGCCATATTCTCTGGCTGATGATAGACGTGATCAGGCCCAGGAACAATGAGAAGGATCTCATCAGCATGGCAGAGAAGCTGGGCTATTCCGGCCTTTGCTTCCTCTATGACAGGCCGGACAGGAAGACAAGAGACCTTGTCGCGGGCCTCCAGAAGAGCACAGGGCTGAAGCTGTACATCGGAAGCGGCAGGGCATCCCCTAATGCTGACCTTGTCTTCACGGACATAAACGATAAGAACCCCAGACAGGCTATGGAGGACGGGAATGTCGATGCAGTCCATGGCTTTGAGAAGATAAGGGCCAGGGACAGGACGAATCAGAGGATCTCAGGCCTTGACACAGTGCTCTGCAGGATCGCGGCGCAGAAGGGGAAGATCTACTGCGTTGATTTCGGGAGCATGATCGGGATGAGCGGGAGCGCAAGGGCCAATGCCATGGGAAAGCTCAGGCAGAACCTCATGCTCTGCAGGAAGTACAGGATAAGGGTGGCCATAGCGTCCTTCGCCTCAGGGCCGATGATGATGAGGAACCCTCTTGACCTTTCGGCCTTCCTCGCGGTGCTTGGGTATGACGAAGGGAGGAAGACAGCTAAAGCGCTGGAGGAGAGGGCAGCTTACAACCAAAAGAAGAAGAAAGGGGACATAATAGCTGAAGGTGTTGAAAAGAAAGGCAAAGCATAGAAACCTTTTTAAATGAAAATATTAAGGAGACTGTAAAATATAGCAGAAACAAGCAAAAAAGGGGCCAAAATGAGGGACATGCGTTCTGGTAGCACGATATGGAAAAAAATTTTCCTTGCATTCATGCTAATGATTCTCCCCCTGATGCTGGCAGAAACATCATCTGCAGAAAGGAAGATTACAGATATACGAATAACCTCACCTGCAGAAGGCTCTGATCTGATGGATGACGAAGTGAGAGAGATAGGCTCAGAATTCATGTGTACCCATACAGATAGTGATTACAGAAGTGAAGTAAGATTTTATTATGATATGGGTGATGGATCTGGATGGCATAAGTTTTACGATGAATGGATTTTTCTGGATGAAAAAAATGGATGGTGCGATAAAAATAGCTGGGTTGATTTCTCTTGGCTGGTTGAAGAAAAAGATCCCCCACGGATGCCCCCAGTTAAATGGAACCCCCCTAATCTGATAAATGAGGATGAGAGAGAAGTCCAGATAAAAGGAGAGGTTAGATGGTGTTACCTATATAATGGTTTGTGCGAGACAACAGATCAATCAGGAAATATAAATAGTGACACAGTGCAGATCAACCTTCTCCAGGGAGATTCAGGTAGTGAATATTACTGCCCTGAAGACTCATCAAGCAACATATGGGAAGGCACTAACGAATTAGACCTTGAAGGAAAAAATGAACTTACTGATAAAGAATTGTGGGCGGATACAGAAGGATACACACACCCCAGTGTGAATGCTGACCAGTTTCTCAAGGCAAGGCTCACAGCCCAGGGATGTGTACTGCTGAAAGACATAGATGTTTGTTATGAAGAGGATTTTAATGGTGAATGCAATGAATGGACTACAATATCAGCCTCGGGGATGGTGCTCTGCAAGGGAAGCCTTTTTGAGAGATATGGTTATGAGGAGTACCAGCTGCTGCCCATAGAAACAGAAGAGAAAAAGATTATTAAATTTAGGGTCAGTGTAAAGAACAAGCTTAAAAATGAGGATGAACCGGAACATAATACTGATTGGGATAATGGAGAGCGCCTGCAATTGCAGTGGATTCCTGACGCAGATAAGGATTTTGATGATGACGGCTTCGATGTGCTGAGCGATTGTGATGACAGCAATCCGCTCATATATCCCGGCGCTCAGGAGGCCTGCGACGGAAGGCAGAATAACTGCAACTGGAAGACAAGCGCGAGGGAGGAATGCGAATGCGAGGGGAACATAGACCAGGGCTGCGATTCAGATGATGATGACTACTGCGACAGCGGAAAGCTTGTGAATTTTTCCTGGCTCTCGGTTTGCGGTGATGATGAAGGCCCCGGCTGCTGCAAGAAGACATGGGAGGATGTTAGTTGGAACGAGTTGAATAGTCATGATTCTGAACTTTTTGAAACCGAAGAAATGCAGAGATGCTGGTTTGATGAAAGCGGAACGCAAAAGTTTGATACAATCCACATAGCGAGAGGTGATGACTGCAATGACAATGATCTGAACATAAACCCCTACGCGCGGGAAAAATGCTATTCAGAAGGCGATGATGATGACAATGACTGCGATGACGGAACGAACGCGAAACCATTGTACAAACACTGGGATGCTGACTCAACCACAGGCGTGAATGAGGGCTGTGAGGATGACAACAAGGCGGACTGCGAGAGGTACGGCCACACATGGATAGGCGACATGACACAGGAGGACAGCACACTCGGCTCCTGCTGCGGGAACAACACCTACCAAACCACGAGCGGCACGTCCTATGGATACATGAAGCCCAATGAATTCTTCCCGTACTGGAACGAACAGATGGAGGCAGAGGAGGACATATACGAGTACAGCGGATGCTGGGACTCGCAACCCCTCAGGAACAACGACACTGCCAACACAAACCTCATAATAGCCGCTTTCCCCGGAGCGCCCCAGACAACAGAAGGGTATGATGATTTCTATTTGAGCACAACCAGCACTGTGGGAACCCTCTCCATCCCCTCGGATGGAATGAATGTGAGCGAGAGCAACAATTACATATTCCACACCAACATGAGCCTTGAAGGGGATGAGGGCACAATGGTGAGGATACAATACCATGAGAAGAAGAATGGGGAGTGGGAAAACGAAAAGCAGGACACAGGAATCATTATGAGCACAGGTGAGGACTGGAAGATAAAGGAATATGAATACACACCAGGAAATAATGTTGAAGCAGTGAAATTCCTGGCATACGTGATAGGGGAAGGCACCCTTGACCTGAGGGACACTAAGTTCTACAAGGATGAGGACAAGAAGGTGCTCAATCAGAACGGGGCATTCTACGGCTGCGAGATAGGCGGAGACTCATGGATGAGAGAGCAGGTGAACACATACTCAACAACAAACATCAACAATCCAGTCCTGGCGATATTAGGGGATGATTATGTCGCCATAGATGACAACCCCCACAACTGCACAGTGAAAGGCGGCTTCTTCTGCTCACAAGCAGGGGCGTGGAAGCCGAATGTGGATGGGATAAAGACGAACAACATCACATCCATACCAGAAGAGGAATCCGTACTGGAGGGTGCGGGATATTTCAAGAGCTTCCACATGACAGAGGACTGCTGCCCGCCTGATTACTGCTGGGACGGCGCGAGCTGCCAGAGCGGCGCGCCTGAATTCACAGGGGTGCACATGAAGAACATAAGCATAAATGATGAGGAAAGGAACTACAAGTGCGTCAAGGGCGAGTGGCAGAACGCCAGCCTCAAGACATCGCAGGACAACACGACCACCGGCTACTGCGGACAGTACCAGTGCCTCTACAACCCCCCTGAAAGCCAGCCATTATGCGTCAATGACGGCAATTACACATTCGATGATTACTGCCTGAAAGGGACATGGACCAGCAGGACCAACACGATAGCATTGCAGCTCATTGACATTGCAGAGAAGGACGGCATAGATGATTACACGCTGTTCTGCGACAATTACAAGAACGCCCTGAATGACTATGATTATGACGACCCTGAAGCAGGATGGGTCCTCGAATACATAGTGGGTGAGAAGAAAGGTGAAGAAGATGGGCTCGGGCAGCTGTTCGACTGCGGCTTCGACGGATGGTCAGGTGAGCCGGGAGAAGGCAGAGGCTGCGCCAATAACTTCTGCGTGCTGAGATACAAGGACAGCAGCGACAACAGCCAGAAGACAGTGTTCGGCACCTCGCTCAACTTCCCGATAAACGCGAGCGATGATGATTTCAGGCACTTCCTATCATTCCTCAGGCTGTTTGACGCCAAGACAAGGAACATAGTCCCGAGCAGTGCAGACCATTACACATACTGTGACGGCGTGCTAAAGCAGGGCAGCGACAGGTATCTCGGCTGCAGCGGAAGGGACTCCTACAAGGAGGACGAGGAATGGGACCTGTGGTACAACACCGGCACGCAGAGCATAATATACGCGCCGCAGGAAGTCAATCCGGGCGAGTTTAACCTCCTTGAATCATTCACTGACTTCCTGAAGAAGCCTTTCACCACAGTGATAAACTACATAAAAGGGATCCCGCAGGAGAAGTACAAAAGATATGATTACGGGTTCGTGGAGGATGCCGGCAAGTTCAGGAAGCTCTACATCAACAGCAAGTTTGACGGAACTGATCGGAAACAGATCAGGGGCTTCGTTGAGAAGATAGGCGCAGAGACCGCGATGATCATAGACTATGACATGGTCGGGACAAACATCTGCAGGAAAATAGACGATTATAACAAGAAATATTCAGACAACTGCATGTACGGCCCCATGTACTGCCCGATGAACTGCGAACCCAAGATAGACTCCGAAGACAGCTGGAGCTTCCATGTGGAGAGCACGGATGAAGAGGGCATAAGCCTGTGGCCTGACCTCACCGCGAAGTTGAGGATGGATGATGAAGTCAGAGAGACAGAAAGCCTGGATTATTCAGATGATGTTGAGATATATATGGACAGGTGAATGCTGATGAAGATCATAAGAACAATAACAAGCATGTGCATCATAGCCGTCCTCATGACTCTGGTCGGTTCGGCTTACGCTCAATCAAGCTCTTACCAGTGCGAGATGAGGGATTCGGATTCCTGCCAGAGCGGTGAGAACTGCATATTCTCAATAAGCGATTCAAGCGAAGACCAAGATAATAAGCTTGACGCATCGCCATCAATGTATTGCAGTGGTGATGATAGCGAGCCGAACAAGATCTGCTGCCAGCACTTTGAGCAGGGAAGCGCTTCAGATGATGACCCTGTCGCGCTTAGGCTGCAGTCAGAATACAATGGAGTGGCAGAAATCCCTGAGGAGGATAATCCTGAGTATCAGTATCCTGTTTATGTGGGAGATGCCATACCTGATCATGATCCTTCTGTCGAGTGCTACAGCCAGGATAACGGCTGCGGGGATGGCGAGTGCATAGCGTCCATATCAGGGAATACTAATGCCGCTGTCTGGGATTGCGATGAATACACAAAAAAGATATGCTGCAGGCTCCCACAATGCAGTGATTTCCAGGATAATGACGGAGACGGCCTTGCGGATGAGAATGACCCGGGATGCTATGACAACGGAGCTTACGACCCAAACGACAATGACGAGACAGACACTCTGCCAGAATGCTCAGACAACTTCGACAATGATGGTGATGGCGCTACGGACGATGAGGATCCCGGATGCTACAACAGCGGAGCTTACGACCCAAACGACAATGACGAGACAGACACACTACCAGAATGCTCAGACAACTTCGACAATGATGGTGATGGCGCTACGGACGATGAAGATCCCGGATGCTACGACAACGGAGCTTACGACCCAAACGATGATGATGAGACAGACACACTACCAGAATGCTCAGACAACTTCGACAACGACGGAGACGGCGATGTAGACATGGACGATCAGGGATGCAGCGACCAAAATGATGATGATGAGAGCGATGACCAGCAGGATAGTGGAAGTGATGATGATGATGAGAGCGATGATTTTGGAGGTTATACAGGGGATCTCCATCCTGTGGAAAGCTTTGAATTCGTTTTCTCAATTCCTGATGATTTTGACAAGGAGGACATAATAGCCTACACCTGGGATTTTGGTGATGGAAGGGTATTCGGGACAAAATACTATGATGAAGCGCAGGGAGTGAGCCACAGTTACACAAAGACAGGAGATTACACTGTCACCCTGAGGCTCATGAGCTCTGAATTTGAGATAACTGAGGTAGTAAAGGATATCACAATAACTAAAGCTTCTGACGGCCACGCATGCGCTTATGGCGAGAACTGCCAGAGCGGATACTGCAATCCTGACGGGAAATGCTCAACGCCCTCCTGCAGTGACGGCTGGCAGAACCAGAACGAGCCTGATGTTGACTGCGGAGCTAACTGTCCTGAGCCGTGCGAACTGGGGGAGAAATGCGACACTGATACCGACTGCGAGACAGGAAGATGTTATCTCGGAAGGTGCCAGCACCTCACAGGGAAATGCGAGCTGAAAGACGGATGCGATTCTGATGAGAACTGCATATTCTCACTGACTGAAGACGGCACTGAATGGCACACAGAAACTAATCTTATCAACCCTTATTACGCAATATCAAATTGTGATGACGAATATGATTACAGGATCTGCTGTGAGAAATTCCTGAGAGGAAGCGGCGGAGACACAGCATTGTATCTTGCGAAAGGCCAGGAGTGCCAGACCCCGGATCAAGATCCCTGCAATGATGGATGGGCGTACAGGCTGGAAGGGAGTGTGGATCCAGGAAGTGAAAGTGTTGATATCATTAGCGCCGGCGAATCAGCAGGCGTGCATTCCAGCCTGGATGTTGACTGCTATGATGCCCTCAACAACTGCGGAGCCGGCGTTTGTATAGCATCTCTCCAGAGCAAAAATGATGCGCCCATAGGAAGCTGCGGAAAATACGACAGGAAGATATGCTGCAGGTTTGTCTGATAACAAAAACTCGCCGCTCGGAGCTGATGCAAATCCTTTCGGATTTGCAGGCCTTAAAATACCCTGCATTTTTATGAGGTTCCAAACCTTGTTTTTGGAACTAAGAAAATAAGGAGTATTTTCTGTTGGCGGAGTTTTACGCTCCTCGCCTTGACAGGCGAGTTTTTGGATTTGAAAATGCTGCGCAATTTTCAAATAAAAAGGTTCTGGAATACATGACGGGCCCAGGGCAACCGATATAAACCCAACTTGTCCAATTTATCTTACAAAAACTCTTTTTAATGGACAGAATAGGACTTTTTAACACAACCTTTATAAATATCTTGTCCATTTTACGTTTTTAATGTCCAAAAAAAGACACAAATTCACGCTGAATGATAATGTTCTGGAATGCCTCAGGGCCATACACGAGCGCAGCCTTCTCGGCGATGATTTCATGCACATAAGGGAGATCGCCAGGACTGCAGGCATCTCTCCCACAACAGCAGGCTCGATCCTCAGCATGATGGAGGAAGAGGGCATGCTCTCAAGCAGAGTGCTCGGCAAGAACAGGTTCTACTCCATAAAAAGGAACTATAAAGCAGGAAATATCCTTGAGATGATGGAGAGCCACAAGCTCCTCAGGGCCTCTGCCAACCCTCAGTTTGAGGAACTCGCCCGGAAAACGCTTGACAGCATAAAGGGGATGAGGGGCCTTATCGACTCAGTCATAACATACAAGAGCAAAGACAAGGGAGAGGAATCTGACAATGAAAATAAGCACAAAGAAAGTGATAAAGAGTACAGCAGAGGAGAGTATGATTCCCTGCTTTTCATAACAAGCCTTGACATAGGCACGATAAGATCGGCCCTGAAAAGCAAAGAAGAAAAAGAAGAGGATGCAGTAAAGATAACTGTCCTGACAAGGGACAACCTCAGGAGCAACTTGGACAGCGATATGGTGAGGGGCATACTTGATGATTACATAGTGCTCTCAGGAGCGGAAAGATTCACCCGAATACTGCAGACAGGGAGTTAGCGAATGCCGGCGAAGAAACACACAGCGGAGAGGATAATGGCATGAAAGGTAAAAGAAAAGGGTTATCCATGAACGCAAGGAAACTATCAAGAAGATCCCAGATCACAGCATTCATACTGCTGGCGCTGGTCATACTGGTGATATTCCTCTTCCTCTTCTATGTGAGGGGCCAGATACAGCAGCAGAGGTCTGAGGAAGAGATCGACATGATGGCAGAGGTGCTTCAGAAGAAGCCGGCGCTGAACTATTATGTGACGATGTGCCTCAAGCAATCGACAGAAGAGGCCCTCACGCTCATAGGAAAACAGGGAGGGAGCATATATGTTGATCAGGGTGGCCTGACGCCCAGGGACTCCACTCCAACCCTCAATTACAGGCAGGAAAGCATAACATACGGGCTGACAAGCACAGATTCGGAGATTACGGGAGCAGAGAACCTGCTTGACCAGCCGAGCTATCCGGAACCGCCAGGATACCCCTGCATCATGAGTGATCCTCCTGTCTCTTACAGATGCCCTTACGACTCCCTCCTTGATCCAGTGAGGTTCTTCCCGTTCAGCAGGAGCCACCTCCCTCTTTTGTGCATAGCCGGCGGGCCGAATGATGTTGATACAAGCGAATATCCATTCCCCTGCCCCTCAGGATCGTACGGGCCCGGCTCCATACAGGAGCAGATAAAGGTCTTCGCAGAGAGAAGGATGCAGAACTGCACCAACTTCTCGGCCATAAGGCAGATGGTGGATTTCAACATAACCGCAGGAAAGCCGGACATAAAACCGATAATGGGCGAGGGTGATGTGATAGTGAAAGCGACATACCCCATAAACATAACAGCCGAGGGCTACGGCTCTGTGAGACTGTTTGAATTCGAATCAAGCCTGCCGGTCAGGATGAAGAAGATCTACGGTCTGGCAAGATTCCTCACTGACAATGACCGCTCTTACATAGATTTCAATATCACAGATGATTTCAACTCTGATGATTACTCCACAAACTTCTGGGACCCGTACATGAGGGTGGAGAAGTTCTGCCCGAAATGTTCCCCGGATGATGAGGATGACGAGAAGGATACGGCGGACATACTCCAGATAAACGATTCAGCCTCCAACATAAAAGGCGATGATTATTACTTCAGGTTCGCGGTGGAGAACAGGATCCCCGCGCTGGACCGCATCCGCAGGACTCCTGAGGGAGAGGAATTCCACTACATCGTGCAGGAGGGTGATGAGATAGTCATAGAGCCGCAGGGTCACGATCCTGATGACAATGATGACCTCTACTACAGGTATGAAGGATGGAAGCAGGATTATGACGAGTTCTTCGACCCCTCATGCTGCAACGAGATAAACCCCGACTCAAGCATAATATGCAAGGAGGAGCCGTGGAAATGCGTCAGGGAAGCTCCCGCGTCCTCTCTGCAGGACTGCATGGATGACCACACACAGCAGGACCTCAACACCTGGACGACCTCAGACCTTTACCTGCCCGATTCCGGCGATCCTTCAGACACAGACACATTCCGCAAGGCCAACTACATAACCAAGACAACAAAGGACGGCGCAGAAAGCGAGCAGGAAGATGAGAATCCGGTCTATTACCCCTG
>JAWOBY010000057.1:0-15742 GCA_046484055.1 Candidatus Woesearchaeota archaeon
TCTCTTTAATTCCTGTGTAAGACTCACTTACCCTCTCCTTCATTCTATCAGCCTTTTCACGGCAGGAATCGCTTAATCTTGTGTAAAGCCCCCTGCCTTGGTTTATGTTACTCCTCCCACTCCCTGTGTTGTTCATCCTTCTGCCGGCAGAGGGGTCATCCGGTATTATAGGGGGCTCTAGGTCATTAATCACTGGTTCCCACAGGTCATATTGTGAGAGGTATTGGCCCTCCTGGACATCACTTCCGCCTGTCGTGCTGCCAAGCCTGCTTTCAATGCCTGAATCAACCTGGCTTGGCCTGCTGCTGATTTCCCTGAGCTGTTCCCTCAATTCAGAGTTTTCCTCTATCAGCCTCTCTATAGTCTGGTCAAATCCTGCAAGAGAAGCCAAGCGTTCCTCAACATTATTCTGGTATGATCTGAACTCAGAAGCCAGCTGAGTGAAGCTCTCCCTCAACTCCTGATTCTCCTGCCTGAGCAGAAATACCTCTCTTTCAAGGTCAGAATATGCAGTGTCTCCTGAATCTTGCGAAGGAACTGCAGGCTGCTCCCTTCTACCATAAACATATCTTTTTCTTGCGATGTCATCCCTTATTTTATCTATAAGTGAAGGGGGCTGTTCCTCCTGCTGTTCATTCCCTGT
The DNA here is from genome assembly GCA_046484055.1 of Candidatus Woesearchaeota archaeon. Lineage (GTDB taxonomy): Archaea > Nanobdellota > Nanobdellia > Woesearchaeales > UBA12501 > JAWOBY01. The sequence goes on from JAWOBY010000057.1 coordinate 644, forward strand.
CATAAGAAGGGTTGTTTTTTTTTCCTACCTCCTGAGGAGGTGGATCAGAGGGTTTCTGGGGGTTATAACCTCCTCCAGGATCTTTCAGTTTTTGCATCCCCTCTGGGGATATGGAGGTTTCTTTCTTGGAAAATTTCCTTTCCCTGCCATTTTTATAGGCGTTTTGAATGTTTTCCTTAACAGATTTGAGATGCTCTACTGCTTCGTTAAAGTACTCTCCTGTAACATTCTCTAAGTTATTTCCTTCATCATAGGCATTTTTGAGCAACTTTTTGGCTTCATACAGGCCACTCATCAGAACAGGCAGGAAATCCTCGTAAGATTTCCCCTCCTGGATCACTTCCTCTGCCCTTGAAATCTGGTTCGCAGTATCGCGGTGATATTTTGGCAGGAAATTGTAGGCTTCCATTCCTTTCATATTTAATTCATGTGCAAAGCTGGCTTCTTCTGCCTCTTCATCAGAATCATGGGCTGATCTCTGCTCAGCAATCCTTTCAGCAAGGCTTTCCTCCTCAGCCTGAGGCTCTTCCTTATTCCCGAAGTCAAATATTCTGGATTTCTTCCTGGCAGCATAATCCCCTATGGGAACACCTCCGACCTGAACGCAGTCATAGACCTCATCCCTCAGCACCTTTTCGTCAAGGGTTATATTGTTGGTTTCGTCTATTAGCTCCAGCTGGAGCTGTTCATCTCCAAGCTCAATATAAGCATCAGAGAAAGGGGCCTCCTGGACAAGAGTTCTCAGGCTGCACCTAGGGTTAATGTCAGGGTGCTGGTCCATACTAGCAGCGAGTCTTGCTGTTTGCTCGTTTGTGACTACGCTGTTAATGTAGCACAGGCCTTTTTCCAGCGGGAAGTTGATGCCTCCCACACTTTCCATGATATATTCTTCCAGCATCCCAGCAATTTCCTCTTCAGCATCTTCCTTGAGCTCCAGCCTTATCCTTGAAGGGATGCTCTGCATCAGCTCACCTGCTTTAGTGTAGGAGTCAATATTTTTTTCTATAATCATATTATTGTCTTCCCTTTTTATTGTAAAATCATCTTTGCTGAAGAAATTTTGATACTCCCCTACACTGAGATAATTTGGGAGAGAGTGTCTGTTCCCATTGAAGATATCTCTTAAATTAGCCATATCCTGATTTGAATGAAAAACGTCAGCTGAACCATGCGTATGCCATAAGCCCAGAACATTCATTCCTTGCTCCCTTATAAGCGGATAATTTGTTGCAAGGTTGTGGTTTCCTCCGGCCAACATCTCTATTTCCTGGTCTCTTATAAGAAATATCTCCTGCGCAATGTTATCCTCTCGGTTTGGATTTGTTAGAAGAAAGCCAGCTACTTCATGTGGGGAGCCCATTATGTCTTTGATGATATCATGATATATGTTCATTTTCTTGAAAGCTTCATGAGTGATTCTTGCACTCTTCAGGTACTCTTTAATCTCTCCAATCCTCTTCTTCTCTTCTAGATGGGATGCGACATCCATTCTTTATCACCTTCGGGTGTATTCCACGGGTTTTAAGGAAAGCCTTTCCTTGTCCTGGGATATTCCTTTGAAATGCACATACTTATCATAGGCAATTGTGTAATCTGCAGGGAACATAAGTGCAACTGCTTCTGCAGCTTTTACTCCTCCCACAACAGCGTTGGGTGGAAGCACACTGGGATTGCAGTGATTTGTCCTTGGAACTTCACCTGTTGCTCGCTCTTCCAGCTTCAAAATTTCATTCAGATCTTTATTATGGCCAGGTATATAATAATTAATCCTTCCCCAATCCAGTCCTACTGCACCATCAAATAAAGGTATATTGTTGTGCATTGCCAGATCATTCAGTAATTTTCGGGGTGTCCACCTGTCCACCTCACTGAAAAGGATGTCATAACCCTCTCCAGATATTCTGCTCATTGTGCTCTCCTCTATAAACTCGTCAAACCCCCTTATTTCTGCCTCTGGGTTTATCCCTGAAAGTCTTTCAGCAAGAGAGGAAGCCTTTGGCTTGTCAACCTTTCCGTAGAATAAAACCTGCCTGTTCCTGTTATGATCCTCTACTGTATCACCATCATAGATGTCTATCTTTCCAAATCCTGTTAATGCCAGATTTAGGGCGGTGTAAGTTCCTGTCCCTCCAGCTCCCACAACCAGAACTTTTTTTTCTTTTAGCTGGTCTAAGTCAGGAACACCGCCTCCTTCCGCCCTGTCTGTTTTTCTCAGATTATAGAATCTTTCAGGGACAGATAAATCAAAACTTGTTCCGATCTTTAAGGGGTAATCAAGCTCAAGAGGGCTCAATACCTTTCTCACCTCATCAGCACATAATGCAGCTATCAATCCGCTGGAGAACGAGCCCTGCTCTTTCCCTTCATATGATGGCATATCAAAATACCCATAACACTCCCTCCCTAATAATTTGCTTACTGATTCATCTTTTGAAAATCCCTTCTTTTTAGCCAGCAACCTCTCTACAGGACTCATATTTCTTGGAGGGATGTATATCCCTATGGCAGATGACTCAAAATCACTGCCTAAACTGATGACTTTCTTTATTTTTCCATTACATTCCTTATTTAACTCTCCCGCTATCTTCCTGTATCTTTTCTTGGAAGAGGGATCATTGGTGCACTCAACAATAATATCAGCATTGCTTAACATGTCCATTTTATCCTCTATATTTATCTCTTCATTCATCTTGGACATCGCTTTTTTAAGGCTGAATTTTCTGGAATCAATCTTGTTCCCAAGAGAATAAAGAAATCCATGATCATCATCTCCCTTGTATGTATCTATTAAGGTTATAGTTCCTACCCCAAGACCGCACATATAAGTACAGATATAATTAGCAATAGCCCCTCCCCCAACTACTGCTACCTTTCCTTTGCTGACATTTTCCTGGTCAAACACTCCGCTTTGCCGTGATAAGTCTACCATTTTAATACTTCAAAAAGCTATTGTTACTGATTTTTCCTCTATCTACCTGCTCTGGCCTTAATAGATGATCTTTCCAAAAATTCTCATCTTGATGGAATGACCTCCATTCTGGACCTCCTGAGTAACCCATGGTAAAAGTATTTATCACAAAACCCATTATGCATTGTATAGTGTAGCTAAAACTCTCTGATGTACAGGAGGTAGGTCTTCCATTTCTTCCTGGGTTTCCTTTATTCTCTTCATAACTGCCTGTGCATATGGGCTTATAATCTGAACTATTTTGGACAGAAGGGTGTTTCATTCCATTTACTAGGAGGGGTGTGTCTATCTTGATGTTTTGCCCCTCTTTTTTTACGGGAATGCCTATAATAGCTGGGTCTTTTCCGAAGTCAGGACCAAAACCATAATATTTATCCCCCCTTGGATCATAGAATATGTAGCTCTTGTCTACAAGAGTACATACATAAAACTTGTCATCAGCTACCTTGAAACCTACTTTCTTTTCAGGATGTATATACTCTTTTCTGTTGAGAATATCGAGAATCTCCTCTTGTTTGGCAATATCCTCCAGCTCTCTTGAGAAGGAGCTGTCTTTATTCATAAGGTTTTTTTTAATATTTTCCTTGATTCTGCCCCTATATTCCCTTTCAAAAACTTCCAGATCAAAAGGAGAACCTTCCTCCACATTGTAGATCCTGTTGTTTATGTACAGGAAATTGTTCTTCTTATGAGTGGTATCTCCTGCTTCCAAAGGGAATTTCATGCCTCTCATCAGCAAAAAATTTTCATCCAGGGATTCTAGAATAGCGGGCTTATTTGAAAGCATTTTAAGATGATTGTTCCCTCCCTCTCTTCTGCTTATGGATTCTTCAATCATTCTGTTTCTGTGGTCAGAACTTACAGATTCATCCTTTCTATCTGATGATTTCTTTTTCTCAGGATCATAATTTGGAATTATCTCTTCAATAACCTTTTTTGCAAAGAAAAAGTTATCGCCCATCCTAAGAAGGCTTTCCTGCTTCTCCAGCACTTCTCTTTCTTTTTCGCTGACAATCTCATCAAGAGATGATTTAATGTATGAGTCAATCTTGTTAAAATTTTCTTGTAAATAATGCTTCTCTAAGTCAACAAGAGTGGGCCCTTTTTCAATACCAAAAGCCCTTCTGTGCCAGTTGTAGTAGTCCTTATGGCCGTTTCTTTCGGGTATCACATTGTGCACTCTGCCGTCTGTTATAACTACTGCTCTCTTGGCAACATCCAGTTTTTCCTTCAGATAGGCATAAGCTGTAGTTTTAGGTAGGTCCATTTTCTGCTCCAAACCGGAATTTTTAAATCAAAAGTACAAAAAGATATCAACTCATCACTTATGGTATTCTGTATCCTCTTGAATACCTCTTGCAATCCCCCCTGCTTTTGAGATTACCATATCTATGCAGTCATACTCCTCTCCTGAGGGGAGGGTTCTGGAATCAATGTAGGGCCGCACAGCATAGTCTGGCTTTAAATCTTCTTTTCCATCAGGATCCTTGACCGTAGTGATCTGGCCAACGCCGTTATCCTTGTAAGCTAAAAAATGACAAGGGCTTTCAGAGTGCTGTCTTAAGTCGCTTATCACTTGATCAGCGGTAGTACGCTGCTGGGCATCCAGGTCATCCTTGTTTTTGGTGAGGTACTCTGCAACTTCCTGGAAAGTTTTGTCCTTGTATTCCTCCCCCAGCTCTTTGACTATTGCGTACTCTTTCCTTTCATCCTCATTTCTGTTTAAATCGTCTTCTGTCAGCAACATCCCAACAAAATTTCTATCGCTCATTTTACCAAACCTCCTGTTCGTTTTTTATTACTTATATAGATGGGTGTCAATCTGCGCAATTTGATGCCAACTAACAACCATGAATCCCTCCAACCACAATATCTATGCAGTCATATTCTTCTCCGCTGGGTAGTTCTCTGGAGTCTATGTAGGGCTGCACAGCATAATCCGGCTTTAAATCTTCTTTTCCATCAGGACATTTTATTGGTGTAATATCCCCATCCTCTTGTTCCTTGTAAGCTATAAAATAACAGATAAACTCTTCAGGCGATGATGATTCTTTATGTCTTTCTAAACATGATTTTGTCCTATTAGCAGTTTCCTGTTGCTTTGTGGTCCTCTCCCCTTCATCTTCAGCAAGGTATTCTGCAATCTCCTGAAATGTCTTGTCCCTGTACTCATCTCCCAACTCCTTTAAGATGAGGTAATTCTCTCTTTCTTCAGAAGGTAATCTGTTTCCCTCTTCTGTTAATAAAATCCCCACAAGTGGCCTGCTGCTCCTGTTATAGGTCTTCTGCTGTTCTCCCTGCCTCTCATAATGGCTTTGGTTGCCGGACAGGCCATCCTCGCTGCCTTCACTTTCACAAATGTAATCTAATCCTTCCCCCTGCCCAGGCCTCTCAGGGTTTTCCTTCAGCTCATTTTCGTCCGGGCGAAATTTCCTTAATAGTTCTTCCCTCTCTTCATCGGATATATCTATGCCATGCTCCTTATGCAGGACCAGGTTCAATACAGCATTCTTGTCCTTAGAAGAGGGCTTATCGCCTAAAGCAGATTTCAGGATATCATCCAGGAATTTCTCAGGGTCCTGGTAGACCCTTGCCTTTCTTCCGTTAGCCATTACATTCAAAGGATACCTTGGGCTTTAGCCCAGGGATAACCTCTACCTCCATAATCTTTTTTTAGTTTTCATCACCTTCTTTTAAGGTAGTCTATGTTTCTTCTTGTCCTCTCTTCAAGCTGCTGGTTATTGGTTGCGTTCTCTCTCCCTGCTTCTCTTAAAGCATCTTCTGTGTCTCCTATTGTTCCATCATATGCTTCTGTTACAGATGACCTGAGCATTTTCATGGCTTTTGAGACTTTCATGGTGGTGAGCTTGTGCAGCTCTCCTGAAAACTCTGTCAATGACATGACCTGCTTATAGACATCATTACCCACCTGCTGCAGGCCGTGCATCATGAGGTAAGGTCCTATGAATCTCTCCAGTTTTCTCTGGATTCTCTGGGTCCTGTCGTTCATCCTCTGGTAGGTGTGATAATTGTCCATGAAGAGTTTCTTTAAGTCCTTAGACATTCTTATGTCAGCAGTATCATCAGAGACAGTGTCAACAGATCTTAGGTACTCCAGATGGAGATTGTTTATCTCTGTCTCCTTTTTCTCCAGCTCATTGTCGATATGCCGCCCCTTTTCGCTGAGAGGGTTGTCATTCGGGAACTGGGATTTCAGTTTTTCATACTCTCCCAATTTTTTATTGATTGTCTGCTTTAGCTCTATTATGGAGCTTTGATTGTCTACAGCCTCACCATAAATCTCCTGCCTGAAGTCTCCCATGTCATGGAGGTATCTATCGCAATTCTTCAGCATCATCCCCAGATCATGATTAAGATTCTTTGCTATAGCCAGTTCCCTCTCAAATATCCTGTCCACGGTGGGATTTTCTGTGCCAAACAATTTGCTGTTTATGTAACCTGCTGCATCAATTACAGGCTTCAGGAGAGGGTACTTCCCCTTTAGCGCCTCCCTGTGGAGGGCTTTCTGGCACTCCAAAAGATCTTTTGTCCTTTCAGCAAACTTATCAGGAGACACTATTCCATAACTTGTGGGCGAGCCAGGGCTGTCCAGACCTGCTACACGCATATGGATATCCATCTCCCCTGGGTCACCTCCTTCTGAGTTTAATACGAGTGAAGTGCTGCTCTGGCTGTCATTTTCAGAGCTTCTTGCTTTCTTATTCTTGGCATCTTCCCTGATTTTCTTCAGCAGACCATCATCCATCCTGGATCACCTTTTGTAACCATCTTTCATCCCCTCAACAACATTATCAAGTGCTTCGCCGCCCTCCTTCAGTCTCTGGCCGAGCCAGAAGCCAAAGCCTTTGTCTCTCCTGGGATCTTTGCTTCCCTGCTGGTCGCCGTTGCCTTTTTCATATGCTGTTATGCACTCCACCCTCTCTTTCAGTGTGTAGAGGGCGCATTCCCTTGGATCTCCTATCAGAAGCTTGCCATCTCTTTCATAGACAGGAGTCCTGTTGTTTCCATCTTTAACATATGTCTCAAGCCTTCCTTCATCATTCTTTACGTGATTTATGCCAATATCCTTTGCCCGCTCCCATGAGGGAAATCCCTCTGCCGGCTTAGTATCTGAATATGCAGCCTCATTACAGCTGTGAACCCCATAAAGAGTGGTTGCTGCTGTCACCCCCACCACAAGCGCATATTTTACTGTCTTCCTGGCCATCTTACCAATCATGGTTTCACCCTGTTAATTACAAAGGAGTTCACTTTTAATAACACTTTCCAGGCCAAAACCGGAAGTGTTTTAGAAAAAGCGGAATATCTCCGGAAATAATGGAGACGATTCATTATAATATTAAAGTTCATGGAATATTTCCGCAGAAAACGGAGAGATGTTAGGGGTGAGAGGGGTTGTTCTTTTTTAAGATTGCTTCAATTCTTTTTCCCTGTCTTACATCACCCCTCCTTTTTTCCTCTTTTCTTTGTTCTAATAAACGATGATATTCAGGATCTTTTTTCAAGGCTTCTATCTTCTCAAGGAGATAGGAAGGTACACTAAGTGGACTTACGCTAAACCTTAGATTTAAGAGGCCTTTTTTTGGACAATAAATTAGTCTCCTTCCCACACTGTCTTGTCCATACATCACATCATCCACGCCAAGCTCATACCCTCCCGTATTACAAGAGGTAACAACATCAACTCTCTCTCCCTCATTTATAGTCTCTCTGACAAGCTCAGGTATTGTCTTGTTCTGAAGTTTTGAATCAATATTATGCCTTTGCCACTCATAATCATCAGGATACTCAAAAGGGGGATTACCAGCTCCTAACCCTAATCTTGGACGCAACATCCATTTCCCTTGTTTGTAGCCTGGAAAAGGCCACCTGTCCACTCCACTGTCGCGGCCGTGGCAGCCGAACACATTAAAATTATACATAGGAATATCTTTTCCCTGTACACCATTAATTTCAGGGAGTCCTGAAAAACAATCCACTCCTTTTATAAGATGAGGATTGCAGGGAGGGGGATAAATATCAATGTCTATCTCTTTCTGAGTGTCATTCTCAATAAACCTAACAATATCCTCCTTCTCAACTACATAAACACCACAATCCAGCTGCCTTTTTGGAAAGTAACCTGATTCAAGGTCAAGGTTTGCTGCTTTTGAGGTTACAGGGTCTTCAATCAACATATAAATCAGTAATCAAAACATCTATTTAAATCTTTCTGTTTTTCATAACTTAATAGTAGTTAATAAACTAGCAATCCAGAATAATCCTTATATTATTGGCTTTTTGGGTTGTTTTTCTTGAGGAAAGCTTCAACAACTTTGCTTTTTCCTTCACTCTTTCATTTTCATCTCTGAAACCAGTTTATTAGATACTTGGCTCTTATCTACCTGCTCAGGATTTAACAGATGATCTCTCCAGTAGGATTCATTTGAGTGAAATTTCTTCCACTCATTCATACCTCCATACCCCTTTGTAACACATTTTATCACATTATGCAGAATATCAATCATGGTACCCGAGAAATCTTTTTCATCAGTCTCTCTTGGATACATGTAGTGTCCTGTATCTATCCTCTGATAATCAGCATGTTGAGGAAGATCAGGATGTTTGTATTTGTTTATAAAGACAGGCGCATTTATGGATATTGTGTCCCTCTCTTTAGCTACAGGAACTCCAATAATGCCTGGTTCCTGCCCGAAATCAGGCCCAAAACCATAATATTGCTTGTTTACTGGGTCATAAAGAATATAACTCTCGTCGAGCAAAGCACAAACATGAAACCTGCCCTTTGTTATCTTGAATCCCGCTTTATTCTCAGAATCCAGGTATTTGCCATTCGCTAATGTTTCAAGAATATTATCCTGTCGCTTTGTAAGGTTCTCCGAGTTCTCCTTTAAGGAGTTCTTAACATAAGAAGATACATGCAGGGGTATAATCTCCTCTAAAACTTTTTTTGCAAAAAATACATTCTCCTCTGTTTTATTGTTCATCATGTATATTCCCAATCCATATAACTGTGCATTTTTAATAAAACTTTCCAGAACGGAAAAGGAAATATTGCAGAAAAAGCGGAACATCTCCGGAAATAATTGATCCTAAAATGATACATAACTCCTCTTATATAACCAATAAATTAAAGAATTTGATAAATGAAAGTGTTCAAAGGATGACTATGGGTAAAGTTCATTATGGTGTTTTCTTATCTGGAGGGTTAGATTCTTCTATTATAACTTCGTTTCTATCGAGAAACCAAGAAGAACCTTTAAAAACCTTCTCAATAGGCTATAGTCATGATATATTTCAGAATGAATCTGACCATGCAAAAAGACTGGCCTTGGACATGGGGGCAGATCATCATGAGATTTTATTTGAAGCAAAAGATATGGAAAAGTTTCCTACTATAGTATGGCATCAGGATGAACCAATCTCTGATGCATCTTCAATACTCACCTACTCTCTGTCCAAAAAAGCTAAAAGATATGTAAAGTTTGTGCTTGTAGGAGAAGGAGCGGATGAAATATTTGCTGGATACAAACGTTACCATGATCTTGGTGATACAGGAAGAAACTTTAATACACAAGATATTCTTAATCACATAAATGTTTATGATTATAAAGAGAGAAACAAAATCTTCATGGACAAGATGCATCCTCATATCAAGAAGAATTGTTTTCGACAGTACAATCATTATTTTTCTCCAAAAAAATGTCCAATAAAAGCGTTTCAATCTTTAGACTTAGTTTCTTGGCTTCCGAATGACGTTTTGCTTAAGAATGACAAACAAACAATGGCAAATAGTATTGAAGCTAGAGTTCCCTTTCTTGATACCAGCCTGTATCAATTTGCAAGAAAAATCCCGACTTCTCTTTTAATTAATAAACAGAATGAGAAGATTATTCTCAAAAAAGCTGTCAAAGGCATAGTTCCAGATTATATTCTAAAAAGAAAAAAGCAAGGGTTTCATATCCCAACACAGTACCTGATAGAAAACGGCTTCAAAGAATCTGCCGAAAATGTGCTGGAGAATTCTCTATTAATAAGAGATAAATATATAAATAAAGATTTCATTGATAAGGTACATAAAAGAATACCAAAAGAAAATAAGAACTCATTAAATAGTTCACTTAATCAGTTTTGGAATTTTTTTTACCTCGAAAACTGGTATAACCTATTCATAGAGAGAAATATTTTTAATATGAATGGTGGACTGACTTTAGGTGAGTTGTATTAGGAGAGGGAATAAAATGAGAAATAACAAATCATTTGACGGTTTTGCCGAGGCTATAGGAGAACTGCCAAAACAAAGAAAACTAGACTATAAGATAATGGAAGAAGTAGACAAAGGGGAATATGTTCAGAATAAGATCATATACAAAAATGAATCAGGAGAAGATATTCCTGCCTTTTATCTGGTTCCAAAAAATGCCGAGGATGTGCCTGCGATAATATGCTTGCACCAGCACGCAAATGAGTATCATCTGGGAAAAAGCGAAGTAATTGGGTTAAAGGGCAGTCCAGAACAAGGGTATGGCATTGATTTAGTAAAAAAAGGATATGCTATTCTCGCTCCTGATTCGGTGTGTTTTGAAGAAAGGGAAGATCAGGAGCTAGGAGGACACTCAGGTGAGAAATATGTGGCTATGAAAGAGATTATGAATGGCGGAAGCCTTGCTAGACGGATGATAACTGATATAATCTATGGAGTTGATTTTCTTGAATCGCGAGGGGAGATAGACAAGAACAATATCGCTCTCATGGGCTTTTCTTTAGGTGCGATGCAGACATGGATGACTTATGGGTTTGATGAAAGATTCAGAACAGGCATATCTATTTGCGGGGTATCCAGTTACGAAAGCATGTTCAAGAGTAAAATAATTCATAGCAGCTTTCATTTATATGTCCCTGGCTTGATGAAGCATACAGATATTCCAGAAATTCTGGCAGGATTTTCCCCCAGATCTTTCTTGGTCTTGAGCGGACGCAAAGACCCGCTTTATCCCGCTGAAGGTATAATCACTGCAGTTGAAACTGCGAAACAAGATTATACAGATGATAGTGCTGATGAGCGTTTCCATTACAGATTATTTGATTGCGGCCATCAATTAACAAAAGGAATGAAAGAAGAAGCTTTTTCATGGCTGGAGAAACAACTAATATAAAGTAGTTAACCCTGTTTTCTTCTGGAAACTTTCATCTACTTGAGTGCACAATCCCCTGCCGTTTCAAAGTTTTAAAGATTCATCTCCATTATCAATCTAACCCATCATATCTGTTAATACGGGATCACCCATGAACTCCTCTTTCTTCAGCTCATCAAGTATGTAATACTCCTTCACTTCCTTTACTTTTAGCTCCTCAAGCTTCTCTGAGAAATCACTGGCCTCTTTCATGCTCCTGAATATGCACTCCACAAAGAAGTCATAGCCATTGTTGACCCTGTACACTGAATTGACTCTCGCATCCTTCATCAGGAATTCCTTTACCCTGTCCCTGGCCTGCTTGCCTGCCTTGAGCGCGAAATTGACCCTGACATCAAACCCCAGCCTTGAGAAGTCCAGAAGCGCAGTATGCTTCTTTATCACCCCTCTCTCAAGCTGTTTTATCTTCTCAAACAATGTGGATACAGGGATTCCTGTGCTCCTGCTTATTGCAGTGAGGTTCTTCCTTGCATTCTGCCTGAGATGGGAAATTAACAGCTTTTCCTTATTTATCTCCATCACCACACCCAAATATGTTTCAAAGTTATACTGAAATATAAATGTTATTTTTGGGTCTGTCCTGAATGTTTCAGGAATTTTCTGAAACATTTAAAAAAGGAAGCTTTGCAGTCTTAATTCAGAGCAAATCCCTGAAACAGAAACCTTTATAAAGTTTCAGTACTGTTGGGTGTCTATATGGGTGGTTCAGGCTCTAATGACAGGACAGAGCATAACATAATATCTCTTTTTAAGGAAAAGCCTGACTCAGAGCTTTCTACATCTTATATAGTCAGGAGCTTGTTTCCTGAAAGGTTCAGGGAGATTGACTCAGCACTGAAAAGCCCCTCACATGACAGGGAAAGGATAAGGAAAGCAAAAGCAGAGGTGGCAAAGCTCCACAGGAAAACCCTCTATTACCTCAATAAGCTTCAGGATGAGGATATAATAAAGCTTTCAAGAGAGGGGGGCAAGGGAAGGAAATTCTTCAGCCTTGCGCTTAATGAGGGTGAAGAGCTGCACATAAACAACAGGGTGAAAAAGATATTCGTCTCCAGGCAGGACATAGGGTCTGTGCCTGTGGAGGGCTACGAGCAGAAAAACATCATCTACAGGTTTGATCCCTCAACATGGATCAGCAGGGTAAATTCCATCCTGGTCGAGTCAGCAAGGTTCAAGAGCCTGGACTACCTTCACAAGAGCATTCTGAGGTTCTTCAATAATGTGAATGATGTTGTAGGATTATACAGGTTCAACCTTCTGCTGGAGGACTCCAGCACCAGTGATTTTGCTGAATTCATAGAGAAGATAGACTCTGATTGCGAGGATTTTGGAAGGTCAGTCTGCCTTATAATCAAGGTAAGGGATATCAGCACAGATAAGGCTGCTAATGTTATTGGCTGCATAAGGGTTTATTCTGAGATCCAGCCCAAGCATGTAAGGATTGTGTTTGAGAGCAGCAGCAGGGACATGCAGAAACAGAGGGGATTCTTTGGCCAGATCATACCCCTCTTCTCTGAATCAAAGATAAAGCTTTACGTAAAGGATGACTCAATCCATTCTCCTCCTTACATCATCGGAAGAGGAGGTCCTCACACATTTGATGAGGCTGAGTGGAGCTCTTACACAAGCTCTTTTTCGGGAAAGATGGGGTGTATTGTCTGCTCCCAGGCATCATTCGCAATAGACATCCACAAGCTCCTGAATGAGTACAGGAGCACTGAGCAGGCAAGCTCCATAGTGATGAAGATAGCAAAATCCCTCTTCTTCTCCAGCATAAGGCAGAGGAGAAGGTCAGGAGAGTACTTCAATGAGCTCAACAGGTTCAACAGGGGATATGAGAGATCCCTCTTTAATTTCAGCAGGAATTATATCAGGCTGTGGAATCACCTCTCAGAAAGGATTGTTCCTGATGGCGGCTCTGTGAACAGCATCATAGGGCAGCTGAAGGATGAAGTAAACAGCTTCTGCCATTCACAGGAGACAATATACAATGCATCAGGCATGCCCACTAGATTCAGGATTGCGTTCTCCTGCGCTTTTGATGATTTCAGAAGAGGCATGATGAATCCTGAGATGTTCACAAAAATAATAATCAGGAGCAGGGAGGACCTGCATTCAGAGGAGAACTCCTCACTTCTCACAAAGAGGGAGGAGATCTCAGGCTCCCTTGGCGGAGGGAACAGGGTGAGGCTCTACAGGAAGGGCAATGTTGATCCTTCAGAGGTTGTCAGGGAGATGCTCATTGTCATGAACACATACCAGCTGCCCCTGATATGCTATGACTTTGGGGATGTCAAGGGAGCTAACCTTCAGCTCAACTCATTTTTTGATTAAGATGGAAATCTCAGAAGATACAACAATGAAAGCGTGGAAGAAAGCACTGAACTATGTGCTGGAGCATGGGGATGAGGTGCTTGATGAGAAAGGCAGGAGATCAAAAGAGGTTGAAGGCCTCTGCGTGAGGATAAACCAGCCTGAGGCTGACGCCAGCAAGCCGGTGGATGTTCTGGCGGGCTTTGAGAAATGGGTCTATCCCTCTGCTGAAGAGATACAGGCATTCACCCTGAGCAAAAAGAGCAGGACAGCCTGTGACATGTCATATGGGGACTCAATATTCAATTACAGGGGCAGGGTGAATCAGATAGATGATTTTGTGATCCCCCTGCTAAAGAAGGACCTGAGATCAAGGAGGGCGGTTGTTGTACTGTGGGACCCTGAGGAAAAGACCAGCTCTGGAAGGAGCATATTCTTCGGACTTATAACAGTCCATTTCAAGGTCATCGGGAAAAGGCTGCACGCCTCATGTTTTGTGAGGAGCAATGACATCTTCTTTGGCTGGCCCGGCAACATCTGCCAGCTGAGCACCCTCCAGAGCTACATAAATGAAAAGCTCGGCTTGAGGAACGGCCCCATAACAGTATTCTCTGCTGTGGCACAGGTGTTTGATGAGCAGGAGGAGGATGCCAGAAGAATAATAAATAATGAAAAGATATAATATCCTGAGAGGTAATATTACCTGCAATTGGTCATGGGAATCACAACCAGCTGCTTGTTGATGCATACATGGCTGCCCTTTACAGGAAATACCTCAACCTGTTTTGGGTGATTCTCTGAGTTCTCCAGTGTTATCATTGTGTCCTCGCCCACATCAAGGCTGAACATCTCTGTAGAGCTTGCGAGCAATTCTCCATCCTCATTGAAGTATCTTATCAGGGCTCCGTCCAGGTCAACCCTGCCTGAATTCCTTATTGTAAGCTCTGCATCACCTGAGGAAAGCCCAGTGCAGCCAATGAAGCCGAATGTCTCCTTCTCATCACACTTGATCTCCTCCAGATCCTTTTCAGGCTCTCCTGCCCCCATGCCTGTCTCATCAGTGGATGGCTCTTCCTGCTCTTCAGGAGCATCTTCATCAGGGCTTTCTTGTTTATCCTGAGGCTCCTGCTCTGGAGTTGTTTCCTGGCCTTTTTCAGGCCCTACAACAACATCAATCCCCTCCCCTTTGGTCACTTCCTGCTTTCCGCTGCAGCCTGCAAGAAGCAGCAAAATGGCCAGTGAAAAAGCGATTATCAAGCCTCTCATTATATCACCTGGGCTGAATAATCACCTGTACTTTATAAATATTTTGAAGAAATATATCCTGGTTTGTTTTGGGAGCATATCTGTGTTTTTCCTTACTGTGCCACCGCCCTCTCAGCTCTACAAACTGATCACATCCCGCCTCCCGCCCCTTCCACATGCTAAGAGCCCTAAGATTTTAAGCCAAAGCGCACTCAAGCATATTATTGGGCGGGCTTATTGGGTGGAGAAGCAGGGAGTTGCGCTTTAGAAGGAGCAAAGAACCTGATGGTGGTTGTGCATAAGGGCGGGAAGTACCAGGAAAAACCACCGCAAACAAGAAGTACCACATGGGCGGGA
>JAWOBY010000021.1:0-54041 GCA_046484055.1 Candidatus Woesearchaeota archaeon
TTGTAGAGCAGGAAAGGCAGAAGGACCCTGAAGAAGAGGAAGAGCCAGACAGGCATGAGGAAGTAGAGGGCTGTCCTGTGCCTGTAAGCCTGTTTCTTTAGCTTGAGAAGGGCTTTCATATCTCCTGCCCTGCGGGAGAGCTATAAAAAGGTTGCTGAACAAGGAAGCAAAAAAAACAGAGAAAAAGAGAATAAAAAATAAAGTTTTATTCCTGCACAGTTGACGCGACTTCAACACTCACTTCGTGGGTGAAGTCTGAGTTGGTGCCTGTGTAGTATTTAATGGTGAAGGTTCCTTTTCCCTTGCCTCCTGAGGTGAATGACTCACTACAGCTTGCTGTGAAGGTCATCTCCTTGCCTGACTCCCAAGTCTCATCTACTATACCCGAAGTATCAGCTGTGCACTCGGCATCAGTACTCTCAAAGGAAACACCATCTATTTTCATTGCCTTCCCCATGCCGTTTGACAGCTTGGCTTTAACTTCTCCAGTACTTATCTGATAATCCTCACATGTAATTCCCGGCGTTGCTGTGCACTTGTCAGGCAGCAGCCTTGCTGGGTTCAGCACACCAAAGTATGCCAATGCACCTATGACTACGAGTACTACAAGAATCGCCCAGCCGTAGGTCATCAAGAACTCCATAGCAGCTTGTCCTTTTCTGGCCATTTAATCACCTCAGTTTTTATTATTGCAATTTAAGATTGCTGTTTTACGCCTTTAGACAGCCTTAATATATAAATATTTCGCTTTGAAGAGGATGCTGGGATAACAAGATGCCATAAAAACATTTATATATCTATTATCCAGACCACAGCGCACCAGAGGTGATACAATGATAAAAAAGGGTTTCACATTATCAGTCATTCTTGTCCTGCTTTCTGTCGCTGTGCTTTCCGGCTGCGAGCAGATGGAGGGTGAGAGCGGCTGCGGCGGCTGCTGCGACGGATGCTGTAATGAGGATGAGGAGGACAAGCAGGAGGCGGAGACTGAGGATTCAGAGCCGAAGCCCGCATCAACGACAGCTCCCTCTCCTGACACTGCATCACTCCCCACCCAGGATGATCAGGACATTCCAGGGGATGATGACACATCTGATGATACCTCCGCTGATAACACCTGATGATACATCATCTTAAAGGCCGTCTAAATGACAGTAGCTTACACTGCTTACGGGAATTACTGGATCATAAAGCCGTACCTCTATATCTCCCCTTACTTTGTTATGGCGGCCATCGCCACAATTGCTGCAATAGCCATAACATACTTTGAGTTCAGGCGCAGGGGCCTCCCAAGAAAACATCTTGTGTGGCTTTCAATTCTGATCTATCTCTTTATGGGCGGATTCGCAAGGCTTTTCTACTCGCTCGGGCCGTGGTCATGGGGCGAGTACTCGTCACTCTCTGAAAGATTCATTGACATGTTCACTCTTGAGCCCGGCATGGTCTTCTACGGCGGGCTCATAGGAGGGCTTATCGCAATACTAATATATGCGAGGATAAGGAAACTGAATTTCTGGAGATACGCTGACGCATGGGCGCCCGCGGGAGGCCTTGTGCTCTTCTTCGCGAGGATCGGCTGCTTCTTCTCGGGCTGCTGCTACGGCATCGTCTCGCGTATCAACCTGCCATGGCTGCTCCAGACAGAGGCGGGACCCATACATCCCACGCAGCTGTATTCCAGCATTGCGGGCATGCTCGTGTTCATAACCGCCACAGAGCTGAGGTACAGGCAGTCTGCATGGAAGCTTTTTGACGGTTATGTCATGCTCTGGACCCTTGCAGCATACGCGGTACTGAGGTTCCTCATAGAATTCATGAGGTATTATGACTTCAGGTTTTTATGGCTCACCACATCACAGTACATCTCCATAGCACTGCTCGTTTTCTGCGCAGTGCTCCTTGCTGTAAAGTACAGGAGGGACAGTACAAGCAGAAGGGCATGAAGCAGGTCTCTCTTGAACATATCTGTCCGAAATGTGTGGGCAGGATGCTGATCAGGGATCAGATTGGATTTACACACACAAAATGTAGATGCATGATATATGCCTGCTTAAGAACGGTATTCTTCATCCTGTTATGACATTGCCTTCCTCATCAAATCTGATGTCACCCAGATGGGCATTCAGCTCCTGTTCACTACTTGACTGATCCCCGATCTCTTTAAGGTAGGACAGCATATTGCCTATTTTTGCAGACAGCCTGAGTTTAGCCATTACAGGGTCAACAGATACACTGTTCCACAACTTGAACACCATACCTATTCTTTCTGATATCATCATGGGGGTCATGGAATCAGTATCAACCCAACCTGGCCCATTGACTGCCCTGGCATTCATGGAAGTGGCTTTGTCAATGAATTCATAAAAGTCATCAAAGGTCAGGGAAGCTGTGAAATCAAGGTCGCGTGGCCCATCCTCAGCCACCCTGAATATGACATCATCGTTAATGCTGATCCTCCTGCTGAATATATTCTCCTCTCCCCCCTCCAATATGAACTTAAAATCAAGAGAATCTCCAAAACCACTGGTCAGTTTATGAAGGATTTCCATCGCGTGCTCTTCGGACTTGATCTCCCTCCGCTCTTCAGGGCCTGGTTCAAAGGCACTATTCTCAGACAACTGACGCTTTATTATTTGTCTCATCAAACCCTTATCACCCAACACTCTGTACCTGTAGAGGGTACTCCACATAACGATGCCCCTTCCATCAACATGCACCATCTCTTCCCAGATATGGAATTCAATATTTCCATCCACATAATCAATCTCTATTTTTTCAAACTCATCCGGCCAGGAATCTTTGCCCTTGCATTCAAGCGTTTCTGAAACTTTCATCTCGCTATCTGCAAATAACTGCATGAGACGCTCAAAACCATCGCCTGAATTGATATGCTTATCCACATCTTCACCCAAAAAATCATGGACATACCAGTCAAAGAATCTTTCATCCACAGCATCCTGGAGTTTCATCCTGAGATACAAGGCAGGTTCATAATTCCATGGTTCGCATTTTTTCGGCTTTCTGGCGCCGGATATCCTGTTCAAGACATCATTGCCGTAACTGAGTCCTGACTTGTATCCTGAATGTTCCAAAACAAAATAATTGTTTTCAGGGTCGGACTTTGAACAGATGCCTATCAATTGAAACCTTGGAGGATTTGATCCACACTGTTCCACACAATCATCCCTGCCCCTGCAATCGTGTGATCGCATGCATTCTTCCTTTGTTTCCTCAAGGATTGCGGCGCTGAATATCCTGCTGTCCTTTGGATGATAATCAAAAAACCAGTCTGCCAGTTCATTTCCGCTTGTCTCTTCCATCACACTCAGGCCTTCCATCACCCCGACACACCCATCATATGTGTTTATGTTCCACATCACTTCGAAGACATCAAATGATTGACGGCCAACTTCAGAGACAGAGGGCTTGCCATTCTCATAATAACCTTTTATGTTGTCAATCAAGCTCCGGACATCATCATCGAATTCATCCTTATAGTATGAATCAGGGTACTTTCTGGCGCCTATGTTGTACCCCAACCTATAATGCTCATCATCCGGAGAGTGCATCCCTAAAAAAATATTCAGATCATGGGCCCTCATCATGTGGCCATACTCAGTCTTATATTCATCCAAAGCCCCCTCAACTTCCGATCGGCTCCAACCAGCCATGCCTTTCTCTTTCAATCGGTTGTCCATTATGGCCTTATGATTCTCAAGCAGGATGACAAGTTGCGCTACAGAAATCTCCCCAATATCATACATTCGAGCAGTCTCTTCAAACTTCTGAAGCGTATCGCCAGGCGCCAGAGAGAATGCAGAAGGGATTGCCACCAGGAACAACAAAACAAGACCGAGTGATAAAAAGATAGATCTCATCCTGATTGCATACACTAAGAGTTATATAAAGCTTTCCCCGCGCAGGCCTGCTCTGGCTGTATATGGAGTTTTTAAGGTTCTTGAGGGTTTTTAAAGAGCCCGCCCAAAAAGCAGGTTCCTCCCGCGACGGCCATACACAATCATGTTAATTGTGCTCGCAGTATTGGCGCCAACGGCCTCAACCCTGTATGTGCAGGCAGCCCCGAAATACCAAAATATTTATAAATATGTTTTAAACATTTCAATATGAACCATCTGGCATTATAAAATCAGGAAATCATAAGTGCCGTTGTTAAGACACCTGGAAGAGCATGCCTGTAGAAAAGTGGAGGTTTTGAAGGCTCTTAAACTGGTGGTGCAAAATGAGCAAAAGGAAGAAAATTGTTTCAAGCGTGATTTCATGGATCGCCATAATCCTGGGGTTGATTGTCATAATAATTGTGCTTTACAAGATGATCAGCGGTCTGTAAAATGGATGACACTGATATTGCATTAAAAGTGGTCATAACCGTGTCCACTGTGGTTTTGTTCATATATGGGTTATACAAAGGATACGACACACTGGAATTATTCACATACAACATATACTTTACAGCGCTCATATTATATCTTATTAAGACAAACCTATTGAGCAAGAGGTAAAAACCGGATACAGATTATCCGAAAATACGGCAGGAAACACAGTATAGATTCCCGATACAAAGGAAACATAAAGCCTAAAAACCACCCAAGAAACCCTGACAGAGAGAGAATAATGACCAAGATCAACAAGCTTGTGATGCACGGCTTCAAGTCCTTCGCCAAGAGGACAGAACTCATATTCGGCGATGACTTCAACTGCATTCTCGGCCCCAACGGAAGCGGAAAGTGCGTGAAAGGCGATACTCTTGTGCAGCTGGAAGACGGCTCGCTTGTCAGGATAGACGAGCTGGTGGATAACAACCTCAAATCAAATCCTGTCAGAAAGCTTGATGACGGCCTCATAGCTTACGGCGGGTCAACGAAGGTTCTTTCCCTTGACACAGGCTCGCTGAAAACAGTGCCGAGGCCTGTCCAGGCGTTCGTCAAGAGGAAAGCGCCGAAGAGCCTTCTCAGGATAAAGACAAGGAGCGGCAGGGAGATCACAGCGACAGAGTACCATCCTCTATTCATCCTCAAAGACGGGAAGATTGAAAGCATCAAAGCCGAGGAACTGAAGGAAGGGACAAGAGTTGCTGTCCCCAGGAAAATTATGGCTGCTGCAGGAACAAAATATTTTATTGAGCTTCTTGACATGATAAAAGCAGAGGATAGTCTTTATGTCCCCTTCAAAGAGGAATTTGCGGTAATCCTGCGCTCTATGAAAACAAAGACATGGAAAGAACTTTCAGAGAGAATAGGGATACCTCTTAATTCAGTAAAAGGCCTTCTCGACAGGCAGTCAGTGAATTTTGCTCATCTTGTCAGGATCATGAGGCACGCAGGTATGGATGACTTGGAGATAATGAGGCGCGTCCGCGAGGTTAAGCTGAAGAATTCTTCTCTTACCTGCCTGATCCCCTGGGAGAACACCCCTGAGTTCGCAAGGCTGCTCGGCTACCTTCTTGCTGAGGGAAAGCTCTCTGCATCAAACCAGATATGGTTCACGAACAGCAGGGATGAGATTGTGGAGGACTACAGGAACCTGATTTCGCGTGAATTGGGGGTAAGGGCCACGACAAATGAGTACAAGCCCGGATGCTGGGATGTCATAGCGTACTCCTCAGCTGCGATGGTCATTCTGGGGAAATTCGGAATGGCCTCAGGGACAGAGTACAAGACAATAACCAGCCTCTTCCTGAAGCATTCCGAAGAAGAGGAACTCTCTGCCCTCCTTGACGGCCTCTATTCGGGGGACGGCTATGTTTCCAATAACTCAATAGAGCTCACAACAAAAAGCAGGAAACTGGCAGCAGCTGTTGAGAGCATACTCCTGAGGCTCGGCATAAATTTTACTGCAAGGTACATGGTCAAGATGGCGGCCAACTCAGGCTTCAGCGGTATCTATAAGAATATAGTAGTGTATGGTGCTGATAATTTCGGAGAATTCCACAGGCATGTCAGGCTCACTCACTCTGAAAAGCAGAGAAAGGTGGAGAATCTCCTGGGCAGGAAGGGCAACCCCAATACAGACCTGATAGAAGCCAATTCCCTCGTGAAGGAAACGGCAAAAGAACTCGGCATAAAGGTGAAGCCGAACAGGAAAAGTTTCCCGAAACTGGATGCATACTGCTATAACCAGTGCCTTCCGTCAAGAGAAGGGATAACAGAGATTATCAAGGGGCTTTTCACCCGCTCCGCCCCATTACAAGACAGCCCATCACAAGAGTCTTTCAGAGGAATGGAACCGCTCCTGAAGCTGCAGCTGCTCAGCGAATCAGACATATTCTGGGACGAGATAACAGAGATTGAAACAATAGAATCTGAAGAGGAATGGGTGTATGATCTCTGCATAGAGAAGGACCATAATTTTGTCGCGAACAATTTCTTTGTCCATAACAGCAATGTCCTGGATGCCCTATGCTTTGTCCTCGGCAAAACATCTGCCAAGGCACTGAGGAGCGAGAAGTCCGCGAACCTCATATACAACGGCGGAAAGGCCAGAAAGCCCTACAGTGCGGGAGAGGTATCTATCTATTTTGACAACAGCAAGGGTACATTCCCCACTGAGGAGAAGGAGGTCAAGATAACAAGGATAGTCAAGAAGAGCGGCCAGAGTGTCTATAAGATAAACAATGAGTCCAGGACAAGGCAGCAGATACTGGAGCTTCTCAGCCTCGCCCGCATAAACCCTGACGCTTATAACATAATAATGCAGGGCGACATAGTGAAGTTCGTCGAGATGCCGCCGGAGGAAAGGAGGCAGCTCGTCGAGGAGATATCAGGCATATCCATCTATGAGGAGAAGAAGAACAAGGCGGTCAATGAGCTGAACAGGGTGGAAGGGAGGATAAAGGAGGCAGAGATAGTCCTCAATGAGAGGAAAACAAGGCTCAACGAGCTCAAGAAGGAGAGGGATCAGGCCACCAAATACAAGGACATGCAGGACAAGATAAAGATAAACAAAGCATCACTGCTCCACAAGAAGATAGAGCGAGGAGAGAAGGAGAAGAAGGAGTTTGATGACAGGATAGAGAAACAGCAGAAGCAGCTGGACGAGAAGCAGAAGGAGATAGACAAGCTCAAGGAGGAGATAAAGAATCACAGGGAGAGGATAGACGCGATAAACAAGGAGATAGAGCAGAAGGGAGAGAAAGAGCAGGTGGACATGAACAAGGAGATAGAGAAGCTAAGGGTGGATATCGCGTCCTCAAAGAACAGGGTCGAGTCGGTCAAGGGAGAGATAGGGAAGATAAAGGAGAGGAGGAAACAGCTCAAGCAGAATTCTGATGACATGAGGCAGAAGCTCAAGAAGCTTGAGGATGAGAAGGCCGAAACCCAGAAGAAGGTGAAGAGCAGGGAAGAAGAGATAAAGAACATAGAGAAGAAGATGGAGGATTTCAGGAAGAAGAACAAGCTTGATGATGTTGAAGGCCTGGAAAAGGACATAGACGAGATAGACAGGAAGGCAGAGGAGAAGCAGAAGGAGATACAGGATCTGAGGCAGAAGCAGCAGGAGCTCCTGAGGGAGAAGGACCGGCTGGAGGTCCAGATACAGGCCATAGACGAGCGCATAAGCAAGGTCCTTGAGGTGGAGAAGGAGAACAAGGAGCAGATTCAGAAGCTCAAGAAGATGAAGGAGGACTTCAAGAAAGCCACCGCAGACCTCAACAAGAAGCTCAGCGATGATTCAGGCATTGCGGCCCAGCTGGGCAACGCGAGGAACAGCCTCCTGCAGCATAAGGAGGACTTCTCAAAGCTGCAGGCCAAGAGCATGTCCATACAGGAGAAGATAGGCAAGGAAAGCGCGGTCAGCAAGGTCCTCCAGCAGAAGAACAAGATAAAAGGCATACACGGGACAGTATCAGAGCTGGGCAAGGTCAGCAACAAGTACTCGCTCGCCCTGGAGATAGCGGCAGGGCCGAGAATAACAAGCATAGTGGTCCAGAACGATCAGGTGGCATCAAAATGCATACAATACCTGAAGGATAACAGGCTCGGCATAGCCACATTCCTTCCCCTGAACAAGATAAAGGCCCCGCAGAAGAGAGAGGGCATAGATGACCTGAAGAAGGCCAACGGAGTGCATGGCACAGCCATAGACCTCATAAATTTTGACCCCAAGTTCAGGGATGTCTTCTCATACGTCTTCGGCAACACTCTCGTCGTGGACAGCATAGATGTGGCGAGAAGGATAGGCATCGGCAAGGCAAGGATGGTCACGCTCGACGGCGACATGGCTGAGGTGAGCGGGGCCATGCAGGGAGGCTTCAGGAAGAAGGGAAGCACTGGTCTGGGATTCAGCGAGAAGGAGGTCGAGAAGGACATAAAGGAATGCGAGAAGAAGCTGAAGGACACCGAAGATCTCGTCTCAAGGCTTGAGAAGGACAAGAAGAAGAATGAGGAGGAGATAGAGAAGCTCAGGCATTTCAAGGCCAATCTTGAGGGTGACATAATAAAGATCGAGAAATCGCTCCATCTGGACTCAGAGGATACTGACGCATCAAGGAAGGAGAAGGAGAAGATGCAGAAATCCGTTGAGGAGATGGACAAGAAGATAGAGGATATCAATGACAAGATAACAGGATGCAACAAGGAGCTGGCTGAGAACAAGAGCAAGAGGCAGGAGATAAGGAACAGGATAAACGAGCTCAGGAATCCCGCCCTGCTCGCGGAGCTCAACGCATTCGAGGAGAAGAGGAACCAGCTGAGGGAGGAGCTCGTGAACCTCAATGGTGAGATCAAGAATCTGGAAGCCCAGAAGACGAATGTTATCAACCCTGAGCTTGAGAACCTGGAGAGGATAAGCAGGCAGAACGAGAAGGAGGAACAGGACTTCAAAGAGGAGCTCGAGATGCTCAACAAGGAGATAACCAACATGAGCTCAGACCTCAGGGAGAAGGAGGAGAAGCAGAAGAGATTCCAGTCAAAATTCAAGGACCTCTTCAGCGAGAAGAGCAAGCTTGACGAGAAGATAAGGAAAAATGAGGAGAAGATAGACGCTCACTCAGATAAGGTCAAGGAGATAGAGAAGAAAATAAACCAGATAAATGTAGATGCCGCGAAGGTCAAGGCGGAGCTGGCAGGCCATCAGGAGGAGTTCAAGGAATATGAGGGAGTCCACATAGTCAAGAACAAGTCAGAGCAGGAGCTGAAAAAGGAGATAGGCACATATGAAGGGATACTGACCAAGCTCGGCTCTGTCAATATGAGGGCGCTGGAGGTCTATGACCAGGTGGAGAAGGAATATAATGAACTGAGCGAGAAGAAGGAGAAGCTCGTGCTCGAGAAAGAGGACGTTCTGGTCATGATAAACGAGATAGAGACGAAGAAGAAGGACCTTTTCATGAAGACATTCGATGTGGTCAATGAGAATTTCCAGAGCATATTCTCGGCCCTCACAACAAAAGGGGAGGCATCGCTTGTGCTGGAGAATCCGGATTCGCCATTTGATGGGGGGCTCATGATAAAGGTGAAGCTGTCAGGCAGCAAGATGATGGACATAAGAAGCCTTTCAGGAGGCGAGAAGTCACTGACAGCGCTGGCATTCATATTTTCCATACAGGAGCACGAGCCGGCCTCATTCTATGTTCTTGATGAGGTCGACGCCGCGCTCGACAAGAAGAACTCGGAGAAGCTGTCCCAGCTGGTAAAGAAATATTCAGAGAAGGCCCAGTATGTTGTGATAAGCCACAATGACGGCATAATAACAGAAGCCAGCATACTTTACGGAGTGAGCATGGACGAGCACGGGATGAGCAATGTGGTGAGTCTGAAGGTCTGAATTTCAGGCGCATCCATGCATTACAGGCCTGAGGGCCTGTCCAAAAAAGAGGTTCTTTAAGGATTCAGACTGATAAGTACGGCAATATCATGAGTGCATCACTATTATGGGTGCAGCACTATTATGATGGCCAATACTATCATGACAACCATTATCAGCAGGTGATATCATGGATAAATATGAAAAAGATGATGAGGAATACGGGAAGGACCTGGTGATCAATCCCTGCGGCCTGTGCAGGGAATACCACGAGCTTATGAGCCATTACCTTATTTCCATAGTGGGGGGCGATTTCAATGCTCTCACAGGGATGGGGGTGCTGGTGGAGGAGCTCATGCCTGAAGCGGTGCTCGAGGAAAAGATCATGGGAGGGCTTTCAGAAATCTGCTCCTCATGCGAATATGAACCAAACATCTACACCCGGGCTTTCAAGGATGACAGCAGGGAAGTTTATTCTCTCCTGAAGGATGCTATAGACAACAAAGAAGAAGAGGGGACATTCTCCCAGGCAATAAGGAAAAAGATTGAAGAGAAGGAAGGCAAAAGGCTTGAGGAACTGAAAGATTATCTTGAAGGCCCGCGCATAGGGTTGGTGATAAGCATCAAAGGCTCCTGAAACTTCCCCGAACAAAAAATATAAAAAGCATCGCCGGATATGATACTGGGTGGTGCATGATCAGGATATCGCTGCATATCATTGAAGTTCATGGTCAGCAGTTGCAGTTCTGTCACATTATGCACACTCAGAAAAACATAAGATGAATGATATCCTTATGTCAGGAAACAAGAGAGGTGATGAACATGGCAAAAACTGAAGAGAATCTCAAAGAGGCATTCGCAGGCGAGAGCCAGGCGAGGAACAAGTACGACTATTTTGCTAAGGTCGCAAGAAAACAGGGCTACCATTACATAGCGAGGATATTCGAGGAGACAGCCCTGAATGAGGTACAGCACGCCAAGGATGAGTTCAAGCTCCTGAAAGGCATAGGGGACACCAAAGCCAATCTCAAGGCGGCTATGGAAGGCGAGCATTATGAGAATTCCGATATGTATCCGAGGATGCAGAAGGAGGCAGAAGAGGAGGGCAATGATGAGGCCGCAAAACTGTTCAGAGAGATTGCAGAGGTGGAGAAACAGCACGAGGCACGATACAAAAAGCTCCTTGATCTTGTGGAGAAAGGGACTGTCTTCAAGAGGGAAAAACCAATAAGATGGAAGTGCAGCAAGTGCGGCTACATCCATGAGGGGACAGAGCCTCCAGAGGAATGCCCTTCATGCGCGCATCCGAAGGAGTATTACGAGCCTGAATGCATGTGCCTCAGGGAAGGATGCGATTGCTGCGGGCTTTAAGCGCAGTATAAGCGGAACACAAAAAAAACAGAGGGGATGATTATGGCTGACAGATATTCACTGCCGGAACTGCCTTACGGCTACAAGGATCTTGAGCCGCACATGTCAGAGGAGCAGATCAGGATACACCATGACAAGCATCACAAGGCTTATGTGGACGGAGCGAACGCAATACTCGACAAGCTTGATAATGCAAGGAAAGAAGGTGAAGAGCTTGACATGAAAGCAGCGCTTAAGTCGCTGTCATGGAACGTCGGAGGGCATGTTCTCCACTCATTATTCTGGCCGAACCTCTCGCCAAATGGCGGAGGCGAGCCTGAAGGAAAGCTAAAAGAAGCCATTGACAGGGATTTCGGGAGCTTTGAGCAGTTCAGGAAGGAGTTCTCCTCAGCCGCCAAATCAGTTGAGGGTTCGGGGTGGACAGCGCTCACCTTCTGCCGCACAACAGGAAAACTGCTCATAATGCAGATAGAGAAGCACAACACGAACATCTACCCAGGATTTCCTGTCCTCCTCGTGCTGGACATGTTCGAGCACGCATATTATATTGACCAGAAGAACGAGAAAGGGAAGTATATAGACGCTTTCTGGAATATCGTCAGTTGGGATGAGGCGGGGAGGAGATTCAGCAAAGCTGTTGGTGAATGAATCTCCGGACAGCAGGAATCAGCGCATCTTCAGGGGCTATGAGGGGCTTGATCAGGCCCCATGATTCTGTTTATGGCGGTTCATCCATGCCCGGAGCGCAAAGCTTAAATATCTCTTCTGCCAATATGTAAGATATACACTATACCAAAGTATAACAGACCTGTGTGATATATGGAGCGGGGGTGCAGTGTGGAAGCGTACAATCAGAGCGGCAGCCTGGTATGGGTGGTCTCGCACGACGAAGTGAGGGCCCTGTTCTTCTCGCCATTGGAGACAGAGCTGCTGCTGCCAGGAGGAACTCCTGCAGGAAAAAAGGCAAGGCTGGCCTTTGACAGGGATGGAGAATGGATGAGGAAGGATGTACTTCCTTCGCAGTATACAGCATGGGACGATGTTGAATCTTTCGGCATAACAATAGGGAGAAAGGCCTACAACCAGCTCTTTTACACAGGAGCCATAGGCAGGCAGGATGCCTCAGCAGACCTGCTTGTTCAGGAGCCCGCACTATTAGGGGGTGGAGCCTATATAAGATGCGATTACCCCGATCCGGAGGAAGACACGAACAGCGATTTTTTCCCGAGGCTCGGCTGTCATAGCAAAGGAATGCAGGGAGACATATAATAAAACATAATAAAAATTTGACCATTATTTGACAAGCAAGCCCTAACTGCACCCTCAAGGTTCCAAAACTTGTTTTTGGAACTAAGAAAATACTTCGTATTTTCTGTTGGTGCAGTATTCACGGGCTTGCATTATTGATGGTCAAATTTTTAGTCTTGAAAATTTCGACCTGAAGGTAGGGGTGTTAGACCCCTTGGAAAATTTCTCCTTCCAGTCGAAATTTTCAATAAGATGGGGGTTTGATAAGAATGATAGACTGGCTCGTGACACTGATGATAATACTTCTGATAGTCTTTGCGGCTGCGAGCATAATAAAGTTCTTCGCGAGATTCCTGCTCAAGCTGGGGATCTTCGCCTTCCTGGTGTTTGCGGCGCTTTACCTCATGAGGGTTGCAGTTTGAAGATTTGATAGACACAGGACATCCTTGTAATTATTGTTGAGTAGTTAAAAAACGAAAAAATTATAAACCAGCATTGCATAATCCATTTATGGCGAAGCAAATAATATATCTGTTGAGGCATGGGCAGACCTTCTGGAATGCTGAAGACAAAAAGAAACACCAGACACATTCAGATGGATATGGGAATCTTCTTACTGAAGAGGGAATTAAGCAAGCGCATTACGCCGCCAGATTATTGGAGGATGTTGATTTAGATTATGCATTCCACACTCCACTGAAGAGATCAAAGCAAACATTGGATATTATTCTGAAGTATCATCCCGAAACAAAGATTTCTGAAAAGCCAGAACTTAGGGAGATGTCGATGTCATTTCTTGACGGGATGACACAAGAGGATTGGGAGAGAGAATTTCCAGAGACTAAACCATTATATAATAACAGAAAAAAGGATAAGTTTGGCTGTAAAGTCCCGGAGGGAATCGATTATTCAAGCTGTATTGAAAGAGCTAAACAGATCGCTGAGGAGAACGGCGAATATGGAAAGGTCATCCCCCCATGGGAAAATTATGCTGATGTAGTAAAAAGAATTGGAGAAAGTTTCATCCCTGAATTAGATATGATGGGGGATTGTTCAATAGTCATTTCCGGACACCAGGGGGTGAACAGAGCGCTATTGGGGAATCTTTTGGCTGGATCCATCCACCTTCCAGAAATGAGAGGGATTGTAAACTTAGAGACGCCTAACGCAGTAATTTTCAGAGTTGAAAGATCCCAAGATGGAGTCAGATTATACCATAATGAGGAGGGTGACTGGTCTTATGGATTTATAGGTGAAAAAAATCAATAAAAAGAAAATCCTTTTTGAATTTGATTTTGACAAGACCCTTGCAGATGCTTTTGAGATACAAAAAGAAGCATCAAAGGCCATTTTCGAGCCCTACCCTATTGAAGGGGATATGACTCTTGTGGATTATGAGGGAAGCACCCACTACCACATAATAAGGGACTGCCTGAGAAAAATAACAGGAAATGCCCCCTCTGAGGATGAAACACAAAAGGCGAAAGACAGGTGGGTGGATGAGATCAAGAGATTGTCATCCAAAAAACCTATCAGGGTTTATGAAGGGGTTAATGATGTTCTCTCTATACTCCAGGAAAATGCTTTTTTGGGATTAGTGACAGGGAACCCAAGCGATATAGGATTCCTCCTTCTTGAAAAGAGCGGCCTACTGCAGTTTTTCCCGGAAAAAACAAGGGTTTATGGGGAAATGTTCGGGGAAGAGAACAGGGTGGGAGGAATCAAAAGATGTTTAACAGAATCCTCACAATATTATGGTGTCAATTTTCATGCATTGGTTTATGTAGGGGATAGTGTGAGAGACATTGAAGCTGGAAACAATGCTAAAAAGGTTATCCCCATAAAGATTTATAGTGCAGGGGTTGCACATTCTGAAGAAAGAAGTTTGGAGAATCTATCATTCAAGGATGCTGATTTTGCTTTCAGGGATTTTAAGGATTATGAAAGAGTGACAGATTCCCTGTTGGAATGCATATGAATCTTTCGCGGGACCTATAGAAATCCTGATGGAAAGCCCTCAGAACCTCCCAAGACACTCCCTTATCCCTTCTACAGTCCTCTTCAATGGATACCTTGTCTCCATTGTCTTCCTGGCCATCCTTCCTATCCCCCTCCTCAGCTCAGGCCTTTCTATGAGCTTGTCCAGCTTCTTCGCCAGGATCTGCCAGTCCCCCCTCTCAAAATGGTAGCCGTTCTTCCCGTCATTGATGTAGTGCTCCACATGACCCACTTTTGTGGCCAGGACCGGAAGACCGCAGGCCATGGCCTCCATCGTTGCCAGTGAGGATGTCTCTGTGAGGGACGGGAGTACGAAGATGTCCATCGCCTTCAGCTGGTCCTGTATCCTGTTTGACACAGGTATGTGTATGACATCATCCATGCTGTCGAATATGCTCTCGAGCGGAAGCCCCTTCCCCACTATCATCAGCTTGAGGTTGTCATGCTTGCTCTGTAGAGCCCTGAAAGCCCTGTATAATGTGCCGAGGTCCTTCTCCCTCCCCACCCTTCCTGTAAAACCTATTATAGTGCTTTCCTTATCAACGCCCGCATGCTCCTTCGCCTTCTTCTTATCTTTGGCAGGCGTGAATCTTGAGGTGTCGATGCCGAGATGGATCACCTTTATAGGGGAGGATATGCTGTTCTCCCTGAAAAGCTTTTCAGTGTCAATGGACGGCGCGATGAGAAGGTCCGCCTTGTTGTACATCCATCTGGCAAGTTGCCTGACTATGTAGCGCGCGAAGAACATGAGCTTTGAGGCGCTCTTGGGCACGAGCTCCCATTCTATGGAGTGTATGAATGAGATTACGGGCTTCTTTTTCTTTTTGGCATGCTTCATCGCAAGATATCCTATCGGCCCTATGCTCTGGCTGAAGACAAGGTCGTGCTCCTTCACAAGCTCTTTTATCCTCCCGGGCCTGAACTTCGGCGGTGTGTAATCACCCCAGCTGAAGCCGAACACAGGTATCCTTACGATACTCACACCTTTCATGCTCACCCTGCTTCCCCTGAAATCAGGTGCCACTATTGTTATGTCATAATCCTTCTTCAGGCGAGGGATCATCTCTGAGAGGAATCTCGCTATCCCATCCCATCTCGGCAGGAAGCTGTCTGATGCTATAAGCAGCTTCTTCTTTCCCTTACTCCCCTTTCCTGCCTTGTTCCCTTTTCCTGTTTTGGTGCCTTTTTTCATGATCCTGTTCAGCTGTTTAGCAGATTTTTGAGGTAAGCCAGCTGTCTCCTGAAATTCTTCTCCCTCTCCTTCAGGTTTGCCAGCTTGAAATGTTTGCCCTTTCTCACCACGAATGTCTCCAGTGTGACAGTGCCTTCATAACCTGCCTTCCCCATCCAGCGTATGACTCTGTTCCAGTCTATCTTCCCCCTGCCCACAAAAAGATGGTCATCATCCTCGCCCATATTGTCATGCATGTGCACATGCTCCAGCCTGCTCTTCCCTTTCAGTATGAAATCCCTTATGTTCCTCTCTCCGGGAAGATTCGCATGGCCTATGTCCAGATGGAGCTTCAGTCCCGGCACAGCCCTGAGCACTCTGTTGAATTCGCTGAATGTCTCGAAAGGATAACCATTCTCCAGCATCAGCAGCTGGCCGTTCTTTTTCGTGTGCTTTATTATCTCTTTCAGGGATCTCACATGCTGCTCCCTCACAAACTTATCGCCCAAAGCTGCCTTCACAGTCACGTCAGGATGCACATTGACCTTTTTCACGCCCATCCGCTTAAGGATGTCCGATGACCTCATTATGTCTCTTACAGCCGCTTTCCTCACGTTCTCGAATTCATGCGCTATGGGCAGCCTCCAGCATGTGTGGCCCACAAGATCCATGCTGTATTTTCCCGCAAGCTTTTTCACGCGCTCAGGCCTTATTTTTTCAGGAGAAGGCACAGGGTATTCCACTGTAAAGTCAATGAATGAAAGGCCAAGCCTGCGCGCGAATGCGAATTCCTTCTCTATGGCCCTGTAAGGGCTGTTCATCATTCCGAGTTTCATCTGTCCCATGATCTTTATCTCACATCAATTTAGATTGCTTTAGTTTATCCTGGCTCACCTTATCTTATAAAACACCTCGGCATACCAGCAATGGTTCATTATGCCGTTCTTTATGGCCCTGTAATACACGCTCCAGAGCAGGGAGAGCATGGCCAGCTTCTGGCTCTCGAAGCAGCGGAGCGCTTTTATCTTGGTCCCGAAGGTCTTGCTTATGTCAACCACCATCCTCGGCAGGTTCCTTTCCTTGAACTTGAGGGGGTTCCAGACATCAAAAGAGTAGACATCACCATTGTAGCCTATGTTATCGCAGAAGCTGAGCACAAAATCGTTGAGCGCCTTATGGTCCGGATGGGGGTCATCTCCCGCATGGGTGAAAACCTTTGAAGGCCTGTACTTCCTGAAAGTTTCCGCGAGCCTTGAGCTTATATCCCTCTCTTTTATCTGCTCCTCGAATCTGCCTTCTTTTATGCCGTAGAAGAATGTCTTTTGAGCGCCGAGTATCTCGGATGCTTTCCTGCTCTCGCCCACCCTCATCTTCGCTGTCACCTTCTTTTTCAGCCAGGGGTGGCTCTTCTCGCCGTAAGAGAATATGATTATAATGACCTTCTTGCCCTCCTGGGCATACTTTGCAAGGGTGCCTCCCGCACCGAGGACCTGATCGTCAGAATGGGCGCATAAAGCAAGAACGGTCTCTTTCCGTCCTTTCCGTCTTCTGACGGCTTCATTCATCCCTTCCGGGGCGCTATCTGCTGTTCCTTCCCCTTCTCCAGCCCCTTTCTTCCTCCCTGCCATAATGAAGCGGTGATAACCCTCTCTCTTTTTTTATATTTTTCTGAAAGCCGGCTGTGCAGCATTAGAATCCTGCAGGAGTCCGGAATAATTAAAATGTGACCATTATTTTGTCAAAACCTACGGTTTTTTCCCCTTTGTGTTCAACTGAAATCATTTAAACAGTTGAACACAAAGTATAAGCAAGCCCTATCCCCTACCTGAAGGCAGGGGTGTTACGGGCTTGCATTATACTTGCAGATCATGATTTGCAAGTCTTAAAATCCCAGACGCTTGACTAAGCGAAGCTTAGGCAAGTCTTATAATCTCGACTTCAGTCGGGATTATATTTAAGCTAGTGAGTCGGGATTTTATATAGATGGTCACATTTTAAGCCTTACTTGCAAATTTTTTTGCAAGTCTGAAAATCCCTGACTTGAAAGAAGAGGTATTGCGCTATTTGTAATAAAACCTGGTGTCAAAAGAGAAACAGAAAAAGAAAGAGATATTGAGTGTCAAAAGAAAAGGATGAATGAGATGCCAATGAGCTGAAGCGATCCGGAATCATCTGGTTTTGGCCGCGCCCGCCTTCTTACTGCCCACCTTCTTACTGCCCGCCTTCTTACTGCCCGCCTTCTTACTGCCCGCCTTCTTTTTTGCTCCGCTATTTTTCTGCCACTTGAACTTATAGTCTATCCTGTTCTTCCTGAGATATTCCATGAACTCATCATAGGTGTGGAAAGAGAGCTTTTCAGCATCACCCTCACCATTCCGCACGCATTCATCAGGAGAATAATCCCTGCAGATTACAGGCCTGCTCTCATGGTGGATGCACATGCCCTTCTGCCTCCACTCGCAGGGTGTGGAGAACTCTATGTACCAGTCATTCTCGTCATCGACGAATACCTTCACATCCTTGTGCAGGAGGAACCACAGTATCTCATGATAATCCCTCTTGGAAGTAGGCCTGTCGATCTCAACAGCCACATGATTGCAGCACCCTCCGCAGTTCTTGCACTCTGCCATGATAAACCATCCCAGAGAGGTCGTTTATATTGTTTTCTGTCTGTAAAAAATACAGCTTAAGGATACACAGCATGATAAGGATAAGAAAATGACAAGCTATTTATCTTCCTGCGCTTCATCCCCTTCTGAAGCCTCCTGCTTCTGCTGCGGCATGAACTCAAGAGCTTTCTGGAGCATTGGAATCACCGCTTCGGCCTCCTCCCTGAGCATCCTTCCCAGCTTGGCGAACTTCCACTCCCCTGTAGTATTGTCCAGTATCTGCCTGCTTATCTGTATCTTGGGCTCGCCGTCATTGTAGGAAAAGACCCCTACTGTTATCTTCGCTGTCTCAAAGCTTGCTGTCTCTGAAAAAAGCTCCTTGTCAAGACTCTTATCGAATGCCATATTATCATTACCTCCCTGTTGTTCATCTCAAATCGTTGTGTGTCCCAAAGCGTACTCCATGCCTAGATAATCCCGACTCAGCAAGCTTCGTCCGGGATTACTGTCAAACTTAGTTTGACAGGCCTGAAAATGCTTGCATTTTCAGTATCACGCATCTCAAAGCAATTTTTCCGACTAAATGTTTTATTATTTCCAATGCGTAGAAAATTCCGACTAAAGTCGAAATTTTCATGCATCCAAAATGGCGAAATTCCGACGCTGTCTGGAATTTAGCCATTTTGTATGCGCCGGCCGGGACTTTCGAACGAGGGTTTTACGACTTAAGTCAACCGACGGATTTTACTGCGCAAACCCTCAAGTTTTCGAACCCGGATCAAAGGCTCTCTTCGCCCTGGCCTGAGGCCGGCGGATTATGGACCCGGATGCGTGGAAGGCCTCTATCCTAGCCATTAGACTACCGGCGCAAATATTTAAGTGTTATGGATGGAAAATGTCACATTTATAAAGCTTTCTCAATCATAAGGCCTTTTCAAGCTCTTCCAGAAACTTCTTCGCATCATCTGCTTTGACGCAGGCCCCGCATGCATGCTCATGGCCCCCTCCATATCCCTCAACATCATTGAGGGCCTTTTCTAAAGCAGGGGGGATAAGCTTATCTGTGGCCCTTATGCTGAACTTGATCTCTCCTGCCTTCTCTCTCCCCACTATTATTATCTTTGAGGGGTATTTGTAGAGGAGCTCGTTCGCAAGCTCGCTGGAGAAGCTGTACTTCTCACCTTTGTATATGAACACGACCATCATCTTCTTTGTTACTTTTTCCAGTCCTTTGCTGAGCAGCTCGTCATAATACCTGTTTATCATCTCATAACGCTTGTGGATGAATCTTCCCTTGGGAGTCTTCTGGTCCAGTATCTCGTAAGGGCTTTCTATGCGGGTCAGGACCTTCATGCATTTGATGACCTCACTGGTAGCGCCCTTGAGCACGAAAGAGAAAACCTTCACCAGCTCGCCGAGCCTTGATGCGAAAAGGGCGTCCTTCTGCTCTTTGATACTCTTGTCAAGCAGGTCAGGATATTCTTCTATGAAATCATTCCAGTAATCGGGCTTCTGCCAGTCTCCTATGGCGCCGACCATGGCAATCCAGATATCCCTCTTCACCACTTCATAGCACACTCTTGTTATGCATGTGTCATCATCAGGGTCATGCTTCCGCGGGTTGAATGTGACTGCATGCTGCACAGGCGCAGGATTGTGGTGGTCTATCCAGAAGCACGGCACATTCAGCTCTGCCACCTTATCAAAGAACTCCTGGTCCACGACAGGCACATCAAGTATGAACACCTTGTCGGGACCGTATTCCTCCACTTTTTTTGCGAACCTCGAATCCATGCCTGGGTGGGTCTTGACGACAATCCCCTTCCCTTCAATCTTGTAGCGGTAGAACAGGAGGAAGCTGCACAGGCCGTCAGCATCATCATGGAAGAAGAACAATGGCCTCTTGCAGTTGTCAAGCTCTTCCCTGATTTTTGTGATCTCGTCTTCCGGAATCATTTTAGCACGCCAAACAAAAAAATATTAAACAAACACCCTGTCTTACAAGCGTCTTAGGGCATCTGGATATGAAGGGAAACTTGTAATATAAGCATCGAACAAGAGCATTTTTTAAGCTTTGCGGTCAAACCGGTCCGCCTGCTAAACCCTCTTCACCTTCGCTCCCCTCAAGGCATTGTCAAGTCCAGACATGGCCCCCGAACCCTTCATCTTCCCAGTGTCGGAATCGCCGTTTATGTTCACCACGAACATATCCCCTTTCTTGTCCGAGTACATGTTGTGGAAGTCGAACATCGCGCCTATGACTGTGAGACCGCCTTCATCCACCTGCTTCCGATACTTTTTCACTGCGTACGCCACCTGCTCATCCACATTCTGCTGCGCGTATTTCGTCTCCCTGAGAGTGATATCCTCATCCTCAAACCCTCCTGTGAGCTTCTCCTTGAGGCTGTCAAGCTCTTTCCTTATGCTGTCAGGCTCAGAAGAGTAGTCTCCCAGCGCTGCATGGACTGCTCCGCAGTGGGTGTGGCCCATGACCATGAGCACAGGAGTCTTCAGGTGCAGGACGCCGTAATCGACAGAGCCCTCTGCTGTCGCGACCTGATTGCCTATGTTCTCTATGCCGAATATGTAGTTGGTCGTGTTCATGTCAAAAACATTTGACTGCACTCTTGAATCCGAGCAGTAAACCAGAGTGAGCTTGGGGCTCTGCCCTGTGAGCAGGCCTTCATAATGCTCATCAGGAGTCTTCTCCGCGTGTCTGGCATTTCCCTCAAAAATCTGCTTCAATACATCCTTTGCTTCCATCATCTCAAACCCCTCAATCTTGTTCTTTGAATCTGTCACCCTTTTATCCTCTTGAGCCTGAAGACATTCTCCCTCTCCATCTCCTCAAGCCTGAACCTGATGAACTCCACTGTCTTCTCCATCTCAGGTATGACCGCGAACTCAAGAGCATTCACCCTTCTCTTTGTCTTCTCTATCTCCTGAAGCATCTTCTTCATTGATGTCTCAATCTCCGCGGCCTCTATTATCTTCTCCACCACCCTCTCATAGGCGGAAGCGGCTTCCTCTATGGAGAATGAGCTCTCTGCAAGGCCGTAACCCCTCTCGAACATGGTCTTCTGGAGGCCTTCGCTCTCGATCCTGGGCACTGTCACACCCATTATGTTCTTTGTCTTCAGGCTCACCTCAGGCTCTGACGTTATGGCCATTGCCATGGACCTTATCTTCTCGTCCGACTCAGTAACCCTCGCTATGTTCATCGCATTGACTGCCTTCTTGTACTCCTCCACCAGCTCCTGCCTGAGAGTCTTGGCCTTCTTGAGTATCTCGAAGAAATCGAGTATGAGTCCGTCCCTCTTCTTCTTCAGGAGATTGTATCCTGAATTGGCCAGCTTCACCTTGTTCTTGAGCTTTATCAGCTCGCTCCTTGTGGGTTTCACATCAAGCGCCATTTTCGTGTTTCATCCCCTGTTCGCATCCGATATTGCATGTTCCTTCCTGATTCTATTTTCCTAATCCTATTTCTTTCTCTTCGCTTTACCTGATTTACTCGCGGATTTAGGTTTGGCTTTCTTCTTTGATTTCGCTTTTTTCTTTGCTTTTTTTACTGCCTTCTGTCCCGGCTTCTTTGCAGCCCCTGACTTTCCGGAAGCGCCCTTTGCAGACTTCGCTGATTTCCTTGCAGAGCCTGCCTTCTTAGCGGGGGCACTGGCTGACTTCCCAGCGGCCTTGCCTTCTGAGGCCCTGCTCCCAGCTTCTTCCTCATCTCCCTTACTGCCTGCCTCTCCTGCTTCCTTGCCGTAGTACTTCTCCTTGAGTTCAGGGCTGATCCTTGTCAGCTCATCCTTGGGTATTGATACCAGAAGGCTCCATCCGTGTGTGAGGGTCTGCGCTATGCTCCTGTCCTCTGTCCTGCCCTGCCTTACAAACTTGTCCTCAAAGCTCTCCGCGAACTTGAGGAGCTTCTTGTCCCTGTCGCTCAGGGCTTCCTCTCCCACTATAGCGACAAGGCCTCTGAGGTCCCTTCCTTCAGCGTAATTCGCGTAGAGCTGGTCCGACACCTGCTTGTGGTCCTCTCTTGTCTTGCCCTTGCCTATGCCCATGTTCATGAGCCTTGAAAGCGAAGGCAGTACATCTATGGGAGGGTAGATATTCTTCCTGTGCAGTTCCCTGCTCAGGACTATCTGGCCCTCGGTGATGTACCCTGTAAGGTCAGGTATGGGGTGAGTGATGTCATCACCGATCATGGTGAGGATGGGGAATTGTGTTATGGATCCTTTCCTTCCCTCCACCATTCCCGCTCTCTCGTATATCTGCGCGAGATCTGTATACATGTAGCCGGGGTAGCCCCTCCTTCCGGGGATCTCTTCCCTTGCTGCTCCGATCTCCCTCAGGCTCTCGCAGTAGTTCGTCATGTCTGTCAGTATGACCAGCACGTGCATGTCCTTCTCATATGCGAAGTATTCAGCTGCAGTAAGCGCCATCTTGGGTGTTATGATCCTCTCCACTGCCGGATCGTCCGCAAGGTTGAGGAAGACCACGCTCTGCTCAAGAGCTCCTGTCTCCTCAAAATCCCTTATGAAGTGCTGGGCCTCCTCGTTGGTTATTCCCATCGCGGCGAATATCACAAGGAATTTTTCTGACTGTCCTGTAACCTTCGCCTGCCTTGCGATCTGAAGTGCTATCTCATTGTGGGGCAGTCCTGACCCTGAGAATATCGGAAGCTTCTGCCCCCTCACAAGAGTGTTCATCGCGTCTATCGTTGATATGCCTGTCTGGATGAAATCCTTTGGGGGCGCCCTTGAGTAAGGGTTGATTGCAGCCCCTATTATGTCCATCTTCTTCTCAGGTATTATCTCCGGCCCGCCGTCAATCGGCTTGCCAGCGCCGTTGAGTATCCTCCCCATCATCTCTTCAGAGACAGGAAGCTTTATTGTCTCGCCGAGGAACTTCACCTTTGAATTCTTGTCTATGCCGCTTGTCCCCTCAAACACCTGCACCACTACCTTATCCTCACTGGTGTCAAGCACCTGGCCGTTCTTCACTGAGCCGTCAGGCAGGCTTAACCTCACAAGGTCAGAATAACCTATAGGCTCTGTCTTCTCCACAAAGACGAGGGGTCCCGCAATCCTTTTTATTGTCCTGTATTCTTTCATGATATCACCCTGCTAACGCTGATTTTACAATGCTGTTTCATTTGGTGTCCTGCTCATTTGACTATCCTGTCGAACTCTGAATCCATCTCCTTCTGCACCTCGTTAAGGAGCTTCTCGTGCTGCTTCGTGAACTTTGCATCAGCCACCTTGTTCTTTGATTTTATCCCCATTATGTCCTGCACTCTCGCTCCCTTGTCAAGAGCGTTCTCCGCAAGATCAGCAAAATGGAGTATGGTCTTCATTATGAGATGGTTCTTGCTCAGGTCAGAGAAGGTGTCCACATCATGGAAGGCGTTCTGCTGCAGCAGGAATTCCCTGGCCATCCTTGCCACTTCCAGTGTCAGCTGTTCCCTCTCAGGCAGGGCATCCGATCCCACGAGCTGCACTATCTCCATCAGCTTGTCCTCCTGCTGGAGTATGTCCATCATCCTGTCTATCAGCTGCCTCCAGTCTGAAGCCACATTCCTGGCCAACCAGGGCTCAAGGGAATCAAGATAAAGCGAGTACGAGGTCAGCCAGTTTATGGAGGGG
Source organism: Candidatus Woesearchaeota archaeon (assembly GCA_046484055.1). Taxonomy (GTDB): domain Archaea; phylum Nanobdellota; class Nanobdellia; order Woesearchaeales; family UBA12501; genus JAWOBY01. The sequence goes on from JAWOBY010000021.1 coordinate 23,805, forward strand.
AAATGCCTCTTCTGCGCGAGTTTTGCATCAAGGGCCCAGAATGTCTTTGTCACCCTCAGCGTTCCCTGCGTTACCGGCTCTGAGAAATCCCCGCCGGGAGGACTCACCGCCCCTATTATGGTGACCGAGCCTTCCTTGCCTTCCTCTGATCCAGGCTCCTTGCCGAGAGGTATCACTCTTCCTGCCCTCTCATAGAACTCAGCGAGCCTCGTGGAAAGATAAGCAGGGTATCCCTCCTCACCTGGCATCTCCTCAAGCCTTGATGATATCTCTCTCATCGCTTCAGCCCATCTTGATGTTGAGTCAGCCATAAGAGCGACGCTGTATCCCATATCCCTGAAGTATTCCGCCATGGTTATTCCTGTATATACAGATGCCTCTCTCGCCGCAACCGGCATGTTTGATGTGTTCGCTATGAGGACTGTCCTGTCCATGAGAGGCCTTCCTGTCTTCGGGTCTGTGAGGTGGGGGAATTCAGTGAGTACCTCTGTCATCTCATTGCCCCTCTCCCCGCATCCGATATACACTATGATATCCGCGTCGCACCATTTTGCCAGCTGCTGCTGGGACACTGTCTTGCCCGCGCCGAAAGGGCCGGGAATCGCTGCAGTACCCCCTTTGGCCAGCGGAAATAGCACGTCGAATATCCTCTGGCCCGTTATCAGCGGCATCTCGGGAGCCAGCTTCCTGCTGCTCGGCCTCGGCACCCTGACAGGCCATTCCTGTTTCATCTTTATCTCTTTCCCGCCGACTTTGGCTATGACTTCATCCACAGTGAATTTTCCTGATCTTATGCCTGTGATTTTTCCGCTTAATTTCGGGGGGACCATTACCTTATGGACAAGGCCTTCTGTTTCCTTGACCTCCCCTATTATGTCCCCCTGTTTGACCTCGTCGCCGTCCTTCACCACGGCCTTGAAATCCCATTTCTTTTCGTGGTCCAGGCCTGCTGCCTCGACACCTCTTGATATGAAATCCCCTATGTCCTTCTTTATGACAGGAAGAGGCCTTTGTATCCCGTCATAGATGCTCTTGAGCATGCCCGGGCCCAGCTGTACCGCCAGAGGTATCCCTGTGTTCAGTACAGGCTCTCCAGGCTTTATGCCCGAAGTGTCCTCATATACCTGTATCACTGTGCTGTCCTCTGTTATCTGGATGACCTCGCCCATGAGTTTCTCCTTGCCCACACGGACAACATCATACATCCTCGCCTTGAGGCCTTTGGCCACCACGACAGGGCCCGCTATCCTGTAAAGGGTTCCCCTGCCTGATCCTGTGCCGGAGCCTGCGCCGCTGCCTGATGATCGGGCCGGTCCTTCCTTCACTGATCCTTTTTTTGATGCTGTTTTTGTTTTTGCCATCTTATCACCTTAACAATGATTGTTCTGTTTTTTGATTCCTTTCTTGATCTTCATTGCTTCCAGAGGTCCACACCTATCGATTTTATTATCATCTTCCTCAGGGCGTCCTGTGCGCTGGCCTCGGTGGATACCACGACTGTCACGGGCTTTACTGATGATTCCACTTCTTCCCTCATCCTGTCATCAAGCTTTCCCATCGTCTTTTCATCCGTCACTATTATCCCTGTCTTTCCGTCTTCCATCAGTTCTTTTATCCTGCCTGATGCTGCTGAAGGATCCTCCACATCAAAGGATCTCCTTATGCCCGCTATCCTGAATCCGAGGGTGAAGTCCGGGCCCCCTACTACAGCGATGCCTGATTTTGCGCCATCCGCATCCCTGCCTTTGTTTTCCCGGCTTCCCGCCTTATTAGGATGGTCCTTCGTTTTCACCTTCTCTTCGCCTGCCATCTTCTCTTCGCCTGCCATCTTCTCTTCGCCTGCCGATCTCACATCACAATCTCTCTCACATCACAATCTCTTTCTCTATGAAATCCTCCTGCATTCCGAGCTGCTTGCCTTTTATTATGGTCTTGAGATTCCTTATCTCTATCTCCTTTGCGAACATGTAACCGAGTATCACATCCACTGAAAGGGGGTGCTGGTGGAGCAGCAGTGCCGCCTTGTCAAGCAAGTGCTTGTTCAGCACGAGCTCTATTTCCATAAGGCTCTCTTTCTTCTCCACCCCCTTGGGCATGAAACCGTATCCTGCCCTCTTCATGGCGTTGATTATGCTCTCTGTGCTGTCCATGCCCGCCAGCCTGTCCAGATCCTTCCTGCCGAGCCTGGCGCCGGGGCAGAGGAAGTATTTTCCTATCTCATCCCCGCTCAGACCCTGCTGTTTCAGCCTGAGCAGGATCCTTATGTTTATTATGTCTATCTCGTTCTCCACGAACTGCCTGAAGAGATGCCCCTGCCTGGGCAGTTTCCTGGCGAATGCCAGGAGGTATGAATAATAATCCTTGTCTATCGCGTTCTCCAGATCAAAGAGGTTGCCTTTCTCCCTGTAGCCGGGAAGGACCTCCTTCAGGTTATCGAACCTCATGAATTTGAGGGAGCTTATGATCTCCTCGACAGACTGCTTGTCCGCAAGGGCTGAAAGGTATTCCTCCCCCAAGGCGCCGACAGGCACGAGCAGGTCCATTATCATCTCTTTTTCCTGGCCGCTGTGCACCCCTCTCAGGATCGCCTTTATGTTCCATATGTCTTTCCTCATCATGTACGCGTTTATCACCCTCGCCAGCCCTTCGTCCTCTGATATCCTTTTCAGCTTCCTGACCGTCCTGATCAGGTTCGCATTCAGAGCGCTTTCTATCAGGTCCACGCCTGACCTTGATGAGGCGAGCTCGTCAATCTCCCTCTTGTATTCTGTGTCCTGCAGGAATCTTGTTATATCATTGATCCCCATCTTGAGAACCTTGTAATAGCCGTCCCTCTTTATGAGTCTGGCTTTCATCACGCTTACTCTTGCGTAAGTGTAGGGGTACTCCCTCAATCTCACTTTTTCTATATTCTCCCCGGGCATTTCAGCGCCCGCAATGATCGCTTTTGCCATGATTCTTACCCATCCTCCTGCCTGTTCTTATCATACAATATCTTGCCTGTTTTTACCATATAATATGCAGGCTTGCAATATCATCTGAAGGCTGGCCATGCCTTCTGCAGGTCTTCGGCCAGCCATGCCAGTCATTGCCTGTGATCTTCCCTTCAACTTTCCCTGCAATCTTCCCTGTGATCTCCCCTGCAATCAGCGGCTCCTTCCCCTTCCGCTCTTGTTCCGAGCCCCTTCCGCTCTTGTTCCGGGATGCAATACCTGTGTTCACTTGCTGTTAAGGGCCTTGTCCGGAGGGGTTCTCCGGCCAGCAGTCCGCTCATCCGAAAAGCTTTGCAGCTATCTCCTGCAGATATTTCTTCTTGACCTCTTCAAGCAGCTCGTCATAGCTCATATCCACGCTGAATTCTCCTCCTTTGCTTTCAGCTATTATACCCCCTGATATGTCCGCTGTGCTGCACTTCACGCCCGGCATTTTCTGGACAATCTTCTGCACTATCTTCCTGTCCTCAGGGCTGGAGTAGACTGTCCCGACATCAATCTCCTTCTTCGCCTTCTCAAGAAGCTTCTTCATCCGCGCCTCCTTGTCCTTATCACTCATGTCCTGCAGGCGTTTCCTCGCGTTTTCAAAGGCCATGTCTATCATTTCTTTCTTCTTGTCCAGTTTCATCTTCTTGATGTCAAAATCGGCTGAGGCCAGGGTCTTCTTCTCCATCCTCTCTATCACCTTCCTGTTCTCTTCCTCTGAGTTCTTCCTGTACTCTTCAGCCTCCTCATCCGCTTTCTTCATCATTTCCTCTGCTTCCTTCTTTCCTCTGCTGATTATGCTGTCCGCTTCCTTCTCTGCTTTCTGCAGGATTTCCTTTTTTACTTTGTCAAGGCTCATTTTTTTACCTTTTTATCTTCTTTCAGCATTGTTCCTGTCTCGTCTGTTCTTGTTCTCCATCATGACTCAGTTTTTCTGTGTCTGGCCCTGCCTGATCCGCATCACTCTGTCAGGCTATTGCAGGCCGGTTCTGCAGGTATCCCCGCAGGCCTCCCTGAACAAGGATGGAGGGCCCGGCTTATGCCTAATGCCCTGCCATTCCTATTATCAGGATAGCTACCACAAGGCCGAATATCACGATGGTCTCCGGAATCACTGTGAGGATAAGCCCCTTTCCGAATAGGCCTTCCTTTTCCGCCATCGCGCCCACTGCTGCAGAACCTATCTGCTTTTCTGCTATTGCTGTTGCTATTGCTGTCACGCTGATGGCTATTCCCGCGCTCAGCGCAATCAGTCCTGTCCCAAAATCTGCCATTTTATTACCTCCGTCGTTTTTTGGATTTTCTGTTTTTTGTTATTTTATGTCCTTTTATGTTCTTTTGCCCCTTTTATTTTCTTCTATCATGTTCATCTGTTGTCAGATCCGAACGGGATGTATCTCATGCCTCCCCCTTCATAAAACTTTGTGAAAAACTCCACATAATGCAGCCTTAAAGAGTGGAGGAACGGGCTGATGAGGCCCAGACATATGTTTATGGTGTGGCCTATGACAAGCAGGATCGCTCCGCCTATGGCGCCAGCAATCCCTGCCGCGAAAAGCCCTCCCGCAAGGTCGTTGACCACGACAGCGAGAGTTACCGAGGCAAGCCCTACTGCCATAAGCCTCGCGTATGAGAGCATATGGCTGAATATCGTCGGTATCTCCACAAGGCCCTTGGCCCCTTCGCCCTTGTATATCATCACGACCGACAATGCGATCACAACAAAACCAACCCATGGAAGCGGTTTGGGTGAGATATAATCAGTGTATGCCAGGGCAACAAGCACTGCGCCGGCCTCAAGCACCAGCCAGCTAATCTTTTCGAACACTGCCTTAACAAAACCGTGTGACATGAGCTCATTGTAGAATCCTATAAGGATACCTATGTTGATGTGGGCCGCCCCTATCGCTATGGCCATCGTGAGCAGGCCCTGCGTGTCGTGGTGCCTGTTGATTAGGATTGGGTCGTAAAGCTCCAGTCCGAAATACTCCGCGAATAATGCCCCGAATACCATCGTCGAGATCGAGGCGAGTATCATGGCATTGACCAGTCTTCCGAAGTCGCCTTTTATCCTTGTCCTGAGTATGAGGAAAAGCACAAGTGTGACGAGGCCGTAGCCGACATCCCCCAGCATGAATCCGTAGAATAGGGGGAATGTGAGGAACATCAGGAAAGTGGGGTCTATCTCCTTGTATTTGGGCAGTGTGTAAAGGTCCATGAACCATTCATAGAATCCCACTGGGTTGGGGTTCTTCAGCTTTATTGGTATGTCCTCCTCGTTCCTCACGGGCTCATGGGTTATGTAGATCCTCTCTTTAGTTGTGGTGTTGAGCTGCTTGATGACATTGTTCATCCTCTTTGTAGGGACCCATCCTCTTATGGTGAATGATTTCTCTGTCGCGCCGAACCTGAGCGGAGCTTCCGCTTTCTCAGCCTTCATTGAAAGAAGCTTCTCATGAAGGACAAGGTAATCCTTCTCCTCTTTCCTTGTCTTCTCCCTGTGCTTCTCTATTTCATTGATCCTCCTTCGCAGCTTCTTCTGCTCTTCCTTCAGCTTTTTGAGATGCTCGGCAGCGCTTCCTTTTACCCCTTCAGCAGGGCTTGCGTCAATCTCAGAGTATCCCTTTCCTGCCAGGACATCCATGACTTCCTTCTGTTTCTCTTTTTCAAAGAAAACAGCGATGAGGGTTGAGTTGTCCTTCCCTGCATGGCGGAGCTTGTATCCTGTATTCCTGTTGTTGAGCTCCTCCCTGATCTGCCTTATTCCCTCTTCACTGCTGATCCTGCCGATGGTGTATGACAATGATTCATATCCTGAAAGGTCTTCCGGCTCAAGCTTGAGGAGTTTCAGGATCTCAAAAAGTTCCGCTCTCTCCTCCAGCTGTTTCAGATCCTCCCTCATCTCCCTGAGGTTCTCTGTCTTTTTTGAAAGGTCATTCATGATCTTCTCGGCTTTTCTCCCCGCCTCTTTTATCCTGCCCCGCGTGAGCTTCGCTTCCTCCTGCTCGAGCCTTGACCGGCTGATCCTCTCCTCTTCAGGGTTTATGCCCAGCGAGGAGCAGAGGGACCTTATCTTGACAAGGCTGTCTGATACGCTTTCAGAATCAGGGGAGGGGGAGCCTATGTCCAGCTCCTCGCTCTTCTCGTGGTCCACGATATGATATATCTTAAGGCTGTAAAGCTTGTCTATCACATCCCCCATCACAGTCTTGGGGCCCATGATGGTCATCTTCGACATACTTTCCGGCTTGAACATTTTCCTTTCGCTAGGTCCTTTTGCTGGACAACCCCCTCATGACATGTTTGATGATTGTATGCTTGATAATAATGATCATATGCTTGTTACATCTGATTCTTCAATCTGTCTCCTCTTCAATCTGTCTCCCCTTCAATCTGTCTCCCCTTCAATCTGTCTCCCCTTCAAGCTTTTTGAGAATGAGCTCCTCTGCTTTCCCTGAGTTGTCCTTTGCCTTCATCTCTATCCTTTCCGCCTCTTCCCTGCCCTTCCTTGTTATCTCTTTTTTCTTGTCTTCCAGCTCCGCCGATTTTTTCCTGAGGAGCTCGTCCATGTCCCTGTCTGTCTTCTCTTTCTTCTGCTGGAGGCGGTCCATGGATTCCTGGTTGGCCTTGCTGATCATTTCAGACCTTCTTTTTTCAGCATCCTCCACTATCTTCCTCGCCTTCTCTTCAGCGTCCTTGATGTCCCTGATCGCGTTATCCATCTTTTCCACCTTCTGTCAGTCTTATTAATATGCAAAGCTTACCATTGAGTGTGCAAAGGTATGCAGGATATTCCCTTTCTATTAGGGGGACCTTATAAAGTTATACTAAATAGTCTATTTAGTTCTCGTTATCATGGTTGTTCTTATGCTTTTTCACCCAACTGCCCGGCCATCCTTATTGTTTTCGCGACCATGTTCATTGCTCCACCAGGTTGGTCACCGCCCAGTCCATCAGCACCTCGCTTATGCTGCCGAAGTAATGCCTGACTCTTATCTTGTAGTACGATTTTATGTCCACTACCTTGTCCTCCTTCATCCTGAATATCTTCCTGGCGAATTTTATGACATAATTGTAATCCAGGCTCTTTTCAGGGTCAAGGGCCACTTCTATCACATCCTTCAGGGAACTCATGAGTTCTGTTATGCTCTCGATGAATGCCTTGTCCTTCCTGTCCACCAGTATGAGGTGGTCCACCATCCTCTCAAGATCCTTCGCTATCAGGCTTATGTAATGCAGGTTTATGGTCTTCATCCTGGTCTCCCTGTTGAATGTTATGGAGCTTATCACAGACTTGTCTATGAGCAGCCTGTTGCGGTCTATTTCCTCCTCGTAACGCTGTATGAGCTCCTCATTGTAGTTCCTTGTCATCACGATGAGCATGTTCTTTATCTTGCTCACCAAGGTCCTCAGGAGTATGTCAGGCTCGCTGACCCCGAATGATGACTCGCAGGTCACCTTCTTGCCCTCTATCTCCATGAGCTCCACAGAAAGAAGCCGTTTCTGATCAAGGAGCTTCCTCTGGTCCAGTGCCTTCTCAAGATTGATAGTGAATGAGTCGAGAGGGTTGATATAGCACGCGACCACCAGCTTGTTTATTATCTCAAGATTGTCCTCGCTTACAGAAAGGTTTATCTTTTTCCGTTTCTTGTCGACAAGCTTGGGGGTGATCACCAGGCTGCCGCCGCTGCCCTGTCTGATGCCGACTTTTGAGGCAGCGCCTATCTTGTGCTCCCTGCACCATGAAGTGGGGAGATACATGTAATGCATGTCCCCTGTCTTCTGTATCTTTCTTATGTCCATACTATCCATACTAAATAGGTGGCAAATACCACCTATTTATAAATCTTTTCATATACCATTATAAATCATGACACAGAGAAACGGCTGAAAGCAGTAAAATTAAGGAAAGAACAGGCCTGATTTAAATGTTTCTGAACACCTGAAATGAGAATCTGATGAGGCATGTAAAAAAGGGCATGAAAAACCATATAGTAGGAGAAAAACCATGGTATGAGAATACAGTGGATTGCACGCCGGACCATCCTCTAACAGAGAATGCCTTAACAGATTGCCTTAACAAATAGTCAAACAGCGCCTGAACAAATAGGCGTATGTAAAACATTTAGGGATTCCCGCTCTTTAGCCATACATCAGCCCTACATAAAACATTTGGGTTGTATTAATCAATGACCTGCAAAAAACAGCGCATCATGGGATTCCAGGAGATACAGCAGATAATGATCTATTTCTGCATATTCATAACAGGCCTCATAGCGGGAAGGCTGTCCATGGCGATACAGTATGCGGTGATGAAAAGCCCGGATGAAGAGGGCTCAGGCCGGAAAGGACAAGGAGAGAAAGGCCAAAAAGATCAGGCCAGGAATGAGCAGGAGCATGAAAACCGCCGGAAGAAATGATAAGCCGGCGGAAGGAATGATAAGGCAAAACAAGAATAATAAGACAAAACAAAAGACAATGATATAACAAATACAAAATATTGACACAGGATGATAGCGGGAAAAAAAGAAAAACAATAGGAGACAGAAAAACAGGAGGATAGCATGAAAGGATCCAAAAGAATCAAAATATTTAAATATTCATGATGCGGAATGCCTGAAATCAGGACAAGAAAGATTAAAAGAGGAGAAAAAAAGAGTGAAATCAGTGAGACCGAGGAAAGCGCAGGCGGGAAAGGTCTTCATGTATGCTCTCACACTGATAGTGGTGGCCATGATACTTCTGTTCGGATACAAGGCGATAGCTAAAGTGACAGAGACATCAGAAGCAGCCACAATGGCGCAGTTCAAGAACAACCTGAGGAACAAGATAGACACCGCGTCATCCCACGGCAGGATAACCACAGAAGAGTTCGAGACCCCTATGAAATTCAAGGCGATATGCTTTGTGGCAGAGGACAATCCTGACGATCTCAATCGGGAATTCGTCCAGGATTACCCGTGGGGCGCTGATGTGGCAGACTCCCCTGACAACGCCTTCCTTTTTGACGGCCAGAACATAGACCCCTTCAAGGTGGACAATTTTGAGATTGACGATGGGGATGAGTTCGCATACGGGCCTGACGCATTGTGTGTCCCGATAAACAACGGCCAGTTCAGCCTCAGGCTTGAGGGTCTCGGCGACAGGACACTGATAAACAGTTAAGACATAAACAGTTAAAACACAACCAAGAATCTGAACATCTGAATGATGGGAATCACCACAATATTTATAAAAAAGCCCTAGAAACCCAGAACAGTAAGAACATAATTGAAGGTTAAGACAATAATCAACCAAACCAATAGATAAGTACAAAAAACCAGTGAGGGGGTGTTTTGATGAACATAATATTGCCGATAGTTATAAGTATTCTTGCTCTCGCTTTCGCGGGGCTGACAGCGTGGAGGGTGATGAAGAAGTCCGCGGGCAACGCGAAGATGAAGGATCTCTCACAGATGATCTATGAGGGTGCGATGACATTCCTCAACAGGGAGTATAAGATACTCTCCATATTCCTTCTGGTGGTGGCGGTCATACTCTACTTTGTGATAGGCCGTGAGATAGCCATCGCCTTCATCTTCGGGGGAATATTCTCCGCCCTTGCAGGCAACATAGGGATGAGGATAGCAACAAAAGCGAATGCGAGGACAGCTGCGGGAGCTAAAAGATCAGTCAATGAAGGGCTGGGTATAGCATTCTCATCAGGAACAGTCATGGGGATGTGTGTTGTCGGCCTCGGCCTGCTGGGGGTTGCATCCCTCTACTGGATATTCGGGGACCCGCAGATAATATACGGCTTCGGTTTCGGAGCGTCATCGATCGCCCTGTTTGCAAGGGTGGGCGGAGGAATATACACAAAAGCAGCTGATGTCGGAGCTGACCTTGTAGGAAAGGTAGAGGCAGGGATACCTGAGGATGACCCGAGGAATCCGGCGGTCATAGCAGACAATGTCGGCGACAATGTCGGAGACGTAGCGGGCATGGGCGCTGACCTCTTTGAGAGTTATGTGGACAGCATGATAGCAGCGATGGTGCTGGGAGTGAGCATGACCGCAGCCGCAGACAATTCATATGTGATGCTTCCCATGGCGCTCGCAGCCTCAGGGATAGTCGCCGCAGTGGCCGGCACATTGTTCGTGAAGACCACGGGGAAAAGCAGGATACATTCAGCGCTCAACAAGGGAGTGTTCGCAAGCTCTATCCTGATGATAATATTCGCCTTCATCATAATAAGGTACATGGTGGGCGAGATGGGCATCTTCTATGCTACTATCTCAGGGCTTATTGCCGGAGTTGTGATAGGCCTCTCCACAGAGTATTACACATCGAATGACAGGAAGCCCGCGCAGAAGATCGCGGAAGCGTCAAAGACAGGAGCTGCAACAAACATAATACACGGCATCGCAACTGGAATGATCAGCACGGTCATACCTGTTCTTGCGGTCTGCGCTGCAATCTTCCTTGCATACTATTTCGCAGGGATATACGGCATCGCGATAGCCGCAGTGGGCATGCTCAGCACGCTGGGGATAACTCTTGCTACAGACACTTACGGCCCTGTGGCAGATAACGCTGCAGGAATCGCGGAGATGGCAGGAATGGGCAAGGAAGTGAGAAAGAAGGCGGAAAGCCTCGACGCTGTAGGCAACACCACGGCAGCGATAGGGAAAGGTTTCGCCATAGGATCCGCAGCCCTCACAGCCCTCGCATTGTTTGTGAGCTACACAGAACTCACAGGGCTTTCAGGCATAAACATCAGCAGCCCCAATGTGATCATAGGCCTGTTCATAGGTGCGGTGATGCCTTTCGTGTTCTCTGCAATGAGCATGAGCGCTGTGGGCAACGCAGCGTATGACATGGTTGAAGAGGTCAGGAGACAGTTCAAGAGCATCAAGGGCCTGATGAAAGGAAAGACAAAGCCGGATTACAAGCGATGTATTGACATAAGCACTACAGCTGCCCTGAAGGAGATGGTGATCCCGAGCCTGCTTACAGTGCTGATGCCGATAATAATCGGGCTGACACTGGGAGCAGAGGCGTTGGGGGGTCTTTTGGCAGGAGCGATCTCGACAGGATTCCTTCTTGCGGTCTTCATGGCCAACTCAGGCGGAGCGTGGGACAACGCAAAGAAGTACATTGAGGAGGGCCATTACGGCGGCAAGAATTCAGAATCCCACAAGGCGGCTGTGGTGGGCGACACAGTAGGCGACCCTTTCAAGGATACCTCTGGGCCGAGCCTGAACATACTCATCAAGCTGATGAGCATAGTTGCCCTTGTCTTCGTGCCATTGTTCATATGAGCATTATGTGGGTGCCGGCTAAACAGGTATCGGTGAACAGAAAGCGGACAATATGGCAATGATCTGTTTTTTATTTTTTTATCTATTTACTTTTTATGTTTCTCATCCTTTCCTGTATTGCTTCAGTCATTTCTGAAGAATCATCTCCCTGGGCTCAAGAGAGATTATATCATAATCTGTGCGCTTTATCTCTTCCTCGCTGAGGATGATTGAGTCCTTTTTGGCGATGTACTCGCAGCACACGAACAAACCCCCCTCCCTGGTGCGGCTGTAGGCGCTGTGCATTATTTCAGAGGCCCAACCCTTGAGCATGGTTTCAACCATCTTTTTCCCGTCCTCATGATTCATGAGTGAATGATACACCATCGGGCCGTACTTGTCCCTGAACCTGTTGAGCTGGGCCTGCCTGCACATCACCCCGTTCGCTATTACCATGTCTAATCTTTTGCCGCCCATCATGCTTTCCATGTCACCCGCGTCTGCATGGATGAGGTATTCATCCGAGAAAGAGCGGTTTATGTCCACCCCAAAAGCATCAAATCCTCTCTCCCTCAGGGATTTGACATAATCACCACTGCCGCAGCCTATCTCAAGGACTGAATCGATGGGGTGTTCAGCGCAGAGGGATGTGACAAGCTCATCCATCCTGCTGTAATGCGCTAGCGGATCCACCGCATCCCTCATTATTGCTAATTGGCCCATACTGCAGGGTGCAGAACTCCTATTTATAAAGCTTTCGTTTTTTAACCACTATAAAGTAATAATTAATTTCGTATCGTAGCGCCCAGATGGGCCTGAATATACAGTGGCATGCACCCGGATACAAACTGCCTGCCCCAAAACACATACTCCTGCAGGATTTCACAAAACTTTTTATATGAATTATTGATATATTCCCCTATGAAACGGATTGTCAGGAAATTCTCAAGGATGAAAGACAATGTAAAGGACAGGATTGCGGGCAGGGAATACAAGCAGGTGATCCTTATGAGAGAAGACCTCAAGCTGCCCAAGGGAAAGATGGCTGTCCAGGCAGCGCACGCCTCAGTGAGCGCACTGATGGACGCGCAGAGGAGAGGGGACGATGATATCATCCACACGTGGAAAGAACAGGGCATGAAGAAAGTGGTCCTCAGGGCCGGAAGCCTCAATGAACTGAAAGAATACGAGAAGCAGGCAAGGATAAGGAAGCTCCCCGCCGCGGCCATAACAGACGCGGGCAGGACAGTGGTGGAACCAGGGACAACAACCTGCCTGGGAATAGGGCCTGCAGAAGAGAAGAAGATTGATGAGATCAGCGGAAACCTGAAATCCTATTAAGATCATATCAATAAACAATCTGAAAGGCGATCATTTTGGCAGAGAACCGCAATGCAATCGAATACCCCTCTCCGGCCCATGTGGTTAAGTGTTTCTTCAAACCTGAGATGTACAGGCCTGATATGAGCGTGAACACTCTTGAAGACATTGACACAGCCCTGCTTGAACAGAGAGAAGGGATCCACTCGTACATACTCGACGCTGACCACACCCTTCTCGGATTCAATGACTGCAGTATTGATGAGAGAGTGGCAGAGAGGTTCAATGAGATGAGGAAGTCATACGGGCTGTGCATACTCACCAACAGCCCAGGTTACAGGAGGAATAAGCTCGCGGATCATTTCAGGGAGATAGATGTGAAAGTTATAGAATCAGAGTATCTGAAACCAAGACTCAGAGCATTCAACGACGCGCTGTCATATCTGGGAGAGAGGCCTTCCAATACCTCATTGGTGAGTGACATGCTGATAGACATATTCGGCGCGAACCTCGCCGGAATCTACTCTGTGAAGGTTGAACCGATGGGGATTGAGCATTCCCCCCTCCCCGTAAGAGCAGTCCTTGGTGTTGACAGGGCATTAGCTGCTGCAGCCCGGATGTTTTATAGCGACACTCCTGAGAGGGATATACAGAAGAGCGGCCCATAGAAGAACAGATCATGAAACACGAGGGTATGAAAGATGAGGGCCATAAGAGATAAAGGGATATAAAATAACAAAAACTCGCCGCTCGGAGCTGATGCAAATCATTTCGGATTTGCAGGCCTTAAAATACCCTGCATTTTTATGAGGTTCCAAACCTTGTTTTTGGAACTAAGAAAATACGGAGTATTTTCTGTTGGCGGAGTTTTACGCTCCTCGCCTTGAGAGGCGAGTTTTTGGATTTGAAAATGCTGCGCAATTTTCAAATAAGGAGTGTAAAGAATGCAAAAAAATAGAATAAAAAAACAGAAGAGGTCATAAGAACGCAAGAGCATTCAGAGCTTGGGGTTCTTGCTTGCCTTGAATGTCATGACGCTTCTTGCCGGGATCTTGAGCTTCTCGCCGGTCTGGGGATTGATTCCGGTCCTTGCCTTTCTCTTGGAAAGTTTGAAAGTGCCGAATCCCACAAGCTGCACGGGAGACTTCTTTATCCCAGTGTTTATGTTCTTCAATACCGATGCCAAAGCGCGCGAAGCATCCGCCTTTGACAGCTTTGTTTCCTTTGCTACTGCTTCAATCAGTTCTGCCTTGTTCATTTATGCACCTCTTGTTTGTTTGTTGGGTTTTTACTCTTTTCCTGATGCGGGAAAACAGACGATATATAAAGGTTATGGTAAAAAGGCCTCTCCAAAGCCCCTTACCTCCTGCGAAAAAGCGCGAAGAAGCAGGGGGAAACATGACAGAGGAAACATAATAGAGGGAACATAACGGAGGGAACACGACGGAACTCAAAGCCTCAAACAGAATCCCTTATCCTCTCAAGAGCCCTTTTTATCTCCTCAGCGTCATCCTTCGGCTCCGGCTCAGGCCCCTCCTTTCCGCCTATCCTTTCCACATCCCTTCCGTCCAGATCAAGCACCTCAGGTTTCTTCCCCTCTTGATTCTGTGAATGTTCCATAGGGAATGTCTTGTCCTTGATCCTTGACTGTATGTCATCAAGGTCAGGCTTCTCCTCTAGAGGGGCAGGGAGTATATCAAGGCCGTCATCCTGGGTCCTGGGGAGGATGTGGATCTCCAGCCTGCCTTCAGGATTGTCCATGCTTGTCCCTGTCTTGAGGATTATGTTGGATCCCTGCGCTCCGAGACCCTCAAAAACTGCTGTCGCGCACAATGACGCAGCTGACAGAAGGTGGAAAGAAGACTCGCCTCCAAGGTTCTCTATGAGCGACTGCTCTTCCTGGGAATACACAACGAGATGACCTATACACTGGGGCTTTTCAGGCAGCGCCACAAGGATCTTCTTGTCCTCATGCACAAGATTGCCGCTTATCCCTTTGAGGTGATCCGCTCTGCTTATGTCCGATGGATCCCACTGGACAGCATTCCGCTGGTAATGCTTCTTCATCATCAGGGGTATGTTGTTCTTCATCATCTCCGCTGCCTTCTTGAAATTCTCCTTATCAACGCTCTTCTCCTCATTGAACGCGAACTTGTCCGCACCGTCGCCGTTCTCCCTCGGAAGTATGTGCAGTATGAAATGAGGGCTCTGCTGGCCTGCTATTCCGCCGTTGGCGATGAAGACATTGGCTCCTGTGGTCAGCATCGCGCTTTTGACCGCCCCCACAAGCGAGGGGATCATGCTGGCCATGTGCCTGAATGTGGGAGGAGGCAGGAGGGGCATGATAGGATAATGCTCTTTCGGCATGAGAAGCACGTGCCCCTTTACCCAAGGGTTTATGTCAAGAGTCGCCTGCAGGAGATCGTCCTTATAGACTGTCTTTGATTCCATCTCACCGCTGATTATCTTGCAGAATATGCAGTTCGCCTTCTGCGCTTCAAGCTGTGCCTGCATGTCCGGGTCTGTCATGCCCTGAGGCTCTTAAAGGTGATTTAAATATATTTCTATGGGGAGAACATGAAGGATGACCTTATCTGAAATTATCTGCTGGCCTGCTGAAACACACTATGACAGAACAAAACGGCTGAACCCGCTATGACAAAAATGTCTCAGTTGTTTATCCTGGAGTTTGAGAGTATTTATAAGGATACGAAACCTAACAATGCAAGGGATGACATTAATGTCATAAAAAGCCTGATGCCATATTGATACTATACGGGACTATAAAAGACCGGATCATATGTCCAGAGGTATATGATAGGATGGGGGAAAAGAGGATCAGATGGAAAAGAGAGTGAATATGAAAAGTTCAAGATGAAAATATGACCGAAAATATTAACTTAAGATGATTTCAAGGTTCGAGCAGAATGGAAAACAAAGACGAAAGTGATTATCATGGTATGCACCCCTCACGCTTACAGGATTACAGGTATGGCCCTGGGCTACTCGCCGGCTCCTGCCGGAGGCAAAGGTTATGGCATGAGTCCCGGTTACTCGCAGGCCAGACAGGGATACATGCTTAACACAGGCAGCACACTAACCGCATATGATCCCCTGAAAGATTCTTACTCAAATGCTGAAAGGCAGCTCCCGGCAGTATCATACAATTCTCTGGCCAGCACTGTCAGTTCAGAACTCCCTTATTCCGGGAGCAGACAGAAAGCAGGTGATGCAGGCCTTATGCGGCGCATCGGGCAGGATGCAGTCATGGCCCAGGAGAAATATACTGGATCATCAGCAAAGGGCCTTCCTGAGTATGCAGGGACTGCATTATCAGGTTATTCTCCGGCAGAGTATATCCCTGCTGCTTCCGGAGCGGATGGAAGCATGAAGCGGATCGCTGTACCGCAGCCTGTGGGTGCAATTGAAGAGACGGATGATGCACAGGAAGCTGAAGGGGCAGATAAGAAGATAAGGCCTGTGAACATACAGATAAGGCTTGAGTCAGGGATTGAATCATATATAGTCAGGGGCGGAATGATTGACGCAAGGAACGGCGAGGGGGAAGATGAAAAGGATCAGGAAGAGAACCAGCGGGGGTTTCAGCCAGAGCCTGCATGGAACAAGGATTATGCCCTCCCTCCTGAACAGGCAGGCGAGCAAGCATACGTCATGACAGTGCCTTCATCAGATGCGTACAAGAGACAGGTACCAGGAGGGATTGAACAGGGATCAAAAGTGATTGAAGAGGGATGGAATGGTACAGGGGGTGCCGCCGGCGAGATGGATATGAACAGAGGGGCCATTGATGAAGAGAAGGACGCTTATGATACTGTCATCATGTATAACAACAATAACAACAAAGACGGCCGTAATGACAAAGACAGCCGGCCAACAACAAGTGCAGTGCAGGGATCGCAGGGAAGTGAAAAAGCGAGAATGATGAGGGAAGAGCTTGAGGAACTCATAGGCATGGAGACGGGGCATATCGCCTCCGGCAATGATCCCGGCCACCCTTTAAGCACCCATGATGAGGGGACCATCCCTCCCCGCCAGATAATCCAGAAGCTGGACGGGAGCACAACCCATCACTGAATCGATCAGAAACATCGATGTCTGCACATGCCAACTGGTGACAAGAAGGATGGAACAAAAAAGGATGGGATAGAGGGAATGAAACAGAAAAGAGACGGAAGAAAGTATGCAAGAGAAGAGGATGAAAACGGCGGAAGCAATCGAATGACAGGAGGCCGGTATCATGTGCGACACAAAGGATGCAGAGAGATATGAAGAGCTTGCAAGGATGCAGGAGAAAGAGGGCGAGAATGAGAAGGCCAGCAGGAATCATCTTGAGGCGGCAAGCATACACCTGCTTGAGGCGGAGCACCACAATGACGGCGGCCATCTCAAAGAAGCGAACAGGTGCTACAGGAATTCAAGAAAGGCAGCAGGAGAGGATTTCCGGCGCGAGCTCACCATGCAGGAGCTGGCGAAAAGGACCATAACGGAATCAGGCGGGAAGAGCAGAGATAAGACTGATAACATGGACCATAGCCGGGCTCATAGATGCCATAATCATAAGGAAGAACACAATCATAAGGATGATAATACACCGGAGGATGATAAGATGTGCGGCAAAGAGAACATAATGGCGCAGATAGAGCTCGCCAAGAAGCAGGAGAAGGAAAGCCCGGCAAAGGCAGCGCAGAACTATTTTGAGGCTGCTGACAAGCTGCTCAAGGAATCCTACAGGAACCCGTCAAGGGAGGAGGAGTTCATAGAGGTCGCTAACGATATCTATCTCAAGGCCAAGAAGCTCAAGACAAAGGTCTCTGAGGAGCCTGCAAACAATTACAGCCAGCCCGGTCTGCTGCCTGCGGGAAGCGACAAGGTATCATTCAGGGACATAGGGGGGCTTGATGATCTCAAGGAGGAGATAAGCTTCAAGATAATCAAGCCGCTCACCAATCCCGGGCTGTTCAGTTATTACGGCAAGAGTATAGGGGGCGGCATCCTCATGTACGGTCCGCCCGGCTGCGGCAAGAGCCTGATAGCCAAAGCCACCGCTAATGAGGCCAATGCTGCATTCATACACGTCAAGAGCTCTGACCTCAAGAGCAAGTTTGTGGGGGAGACTGAGAAGAACATAGCCGAGCTGTTTGAGAAGGCGAGATCATCACAACCCTCCATAATATTCTTTGACGAGTTCGAGGCATTGGGAGGTGACAGGTCAGACAGCAGCTCTTACGAGAAGAGCTCAGTGGCCCAGCTGCTCACAGAGATGGATGGGATAGATTCAGAAGGCCAGCAGATACTGCTCCTTGCCGCGACCAACGAGCCATGGTCCATAGACCCTGCCCTGAGGAGAGAGGGAAGGTTCGGGAGGACTCTTTTCATACCCCAGCCTGACGCAAAAGCGAGGGAGGACATATTCAGGGCATCCCTCAAGGGAAGACCTGCGCAGAAGCTCGATTACAGGAAGCTTTCAGGCATGTCAGGAGGTCTTTCAGGGGCTGACATAAAATCCGCATGCGAGATCGCGACAGATATACCTCTGAAGGAGGCCATGAGAAAGAACGCAGAAAGAGGAAGAAGGATAACGATGGATGACATAACCGAGGGGATAAGAAGGACAGAGTCTGTTCTCCAGCAGTGGTACAAGAAAGCGCACCAGCAGCTGAAGGAGAAGAGGCTGGAGGACTCCTTCGGAGAGCTGGTAAAGGCGGCAGGAGGCATGGAAAGCGGAATGAGAACAGCGGATGCAGGGCAGGAGATAGAAGCATGACAACAGGAGGGAGTCATGGTCTCAGCAACACCCCCACCACCGGATTGTATGCATGGATTATATGCTCAGACGATGACCTTCACATCATCACCATCCTTTATGCGCAGTTTTTTCCTGAGATGATCAGGGGCGATGACCTCCACAATATCATCACCATGCACTGTCCTGAAAGGAAGGACCACAGCGCCCGCCGCGCTCCTGCCTTTCGCCTCTATCTTCGCCTTTGAGCACTTCAGCGGTCCGAAGCTCTTCTTCTTTGTGGAGAACCCCTCTATCATCACAAAGTAGGGTATGCTTCTCACTTTTCTTCCTGTTGAAGGAGAGACCTTGAGATTGAGTGTTCCGGCATAAGGTATGAAACCGAGTTTTGAGCTGAACTGTCTCCTGTATCCCTTAAGCCCCACAAAATAACCTCCCTTTCCCAGTCCGCCGGCGAGCTTTCCTGTGAATCGGGTCTTCCTTACAGAGAATACGCTGCTAAGCTCCTCATGCTTCTTCCTCAGGAGCTCCTGGCCTCTGTTTGTTATCCTTACAACCTGGCCGTCAGAATATACCTTCCTTTCTACAAGGCCTTTTTCATCCATCTCCTTGAGAAGCCTTGATGCTGACTGCTGGCTCAGGCCGAGCATTGACGAGAGCTTCGGCGTGGAAAGCTTGACCCTGTCGAAACGGCCCTGTCTCGCGATCTCTATGAGTATGTCAAGATGCTTTGTGCTGTTTATGCCCCCCATAGCTACCTGTAAATGAGTAGGTATTAAAAAGATTGCGGAAATACTGCTGCCTGCGGGCACAGGCTCATTTCCTTATTACATCCATCATTCCCTCAATGCCTTCAGACACCCCATGATTGTAATGCCTGTCATGCACATGCCTCACTGCCGCGATTATGCCCGGCTGGTAGAGGCCTCTGCCATTGACTCTTGTCTCAAATCCTGCATTTGTCCCCCTCTTCTCATGCGCATTGAAGTAGAAATTGACAGCTGCCGCCTCTGAACCGCCGTCCATCATTGTGAGGTATGCGTTCGCTATCTGCGCCCCTTTTGTGTCAGCATCTGACGGATGAGGTGCAGTACTCCTGACTCCCAGCTCAACATCATACTTGTTCATCACATTCCAGAAAGGCCTTGCGTCATCATTGTCCCTGCATTTTATCCTGCAGTCAAAGCCCTCAAAAGGATTCCTGAAATTCTTAGCAGCGTATTCCAGCACTGCGGCCCAGAGCAGGAGCGGGCCCCCTGTATAGATATCGCTGTGCATGTTCACCTTATGGTATCCATGGCCTTCAGGCTCAAGCCTCTCAGGCAGTATCTCCTCAAGATCAGCGCCAAGGTCCCTCAGGGCAGTTATCCACTTGCCCCTTGTCCCGCTCGGGTCTGCCTTGTAGAGCTGGTGGCTTTCCGCGAACCATCCTTTGAAGCCCTCAAGCGCGCCGGGAGATCTCTTCAGAGACCTCTCATCCGAAAGGCTGCTCAGGGCATTGCCCAGCACTATGAGAGGGACAGCCATGTTCACATCATAGACACCGCATCCTGCAAGCTCTTCCTTATTGACTTTTGTTGTTCCGCTGACCCAGGGTATGCCATATTCCGCAAAAAGAGGGGTGTTGTTCGTACCCGGCTCTGCGAATTCCATGGCCACAAGATTATCTGTGCCGGAGATATCTTTCAATGCATCCCTGAAATCTTTCGGCTTTACGAGATCGACAACTCCATTGCCTGAATCCCATTTGCCCCCCTCAACATCATCTCCTGTAAAGGCGATGTCTGCCAGTTCAATATCATCCCTTCCCTTTATTGCTGCTGCAAAAGCATCCCCCATGCTGCCTGTTCCTGAGATCAGTACTTTTATTGGTTCATTCATTTTCTTTCCCCCCCTAAAACCTCAAATTGACTTCTTTCATCCTCGACACCATCTCATCTATTGTCTGCTTCTCTGCCTCCATCTTCTCTTTTTCAGTCATCCCCTCGGTGCTGCCCTGTAGTGTGGGGAATGTCGCTGAGAATCTCAGGTGAGGCTGGTCCGGGATGTCATCCCATGGCACTGTGGAGATGAGGCATTCCTTTATGAGGTACTGAGATGCGTCCTCTGCTGACCCGAATTCATTGTCCCCTGCTCCTTTAGGGGAAGGGACGTAAAGGAAAAATGTTCCGTCAGGCATCCTGGCATCAAAGCCGACATCCCCCAGCCCTTCAACCATCATCTCAAGCCTTCTTTGGTATTCATCTGCTGTATCCCGCGGGATATAAAAATTCTCAAATGCGGCATATGCGACTGCCTTCTGTATGGCCTTGAACTGGCCTGAATCAAAGTTGTCCTTAACTCCCCCCAAAACTTTTATCACATCCTCATTGCCTGCTGCAAAAGCCAGCCTCCATCCTGTCATGTTATATCCCTTGGAGACCGAATGCAGCTCAATGCCCACATCCTTCGCTCCGGGAACAGACAGGAAGCTTTCAGGATGGCTGCCATAAGTCAGCAGGGAGTAAGCACCGTCCTGAACAACAATGAAATTATGATCTTTCGCCTTGCTGACAAGATTTTCGTAAAAATCCTCTGTGGCCTGCGCTCCTGTGGGATTGTTGGGGTAATTGACATAGAAAAGCTTGGCCCTGTCAAGCACATCATCAGGTATGGAGTCAAGGTCAGGCATGAAATTGTTCTCCTTCCTTAGCTCCGCCTTGTAAACCTCTCCCCCCAGCCATCCGGCCAGCGTGCCCATCACAGGATAGCCCGGCACTGTCGTTATCACTGTGTCCCCAGGATTAACAAACCCCATGGGAAGGAATGCGAGAGCATTCTTCGCGCCCACTGTGTGCAGCACCTCACTGTTATTGTCGATTCTAACACCGAAATGAGCGACCATGTATCTTGAGGCAGCGTCCTTGAACTCCTGTATTCCGTTGTCAGAGTAGCCCCTGTTCTCCCACTTTATTGCTTCTGCATGCAAAGAATCTATGACTGTCTCGTCAGCCATCATGTGCGGCTCTCCAACACCCATGTCTATCAGAGGGACGCCCGGATTATTCTTTACGGCCTCCCCTTTCGCTTCCTTGATCTTCCCGAACTTGTACAATGTCCCCCCTTCAAAAAAACCTTCTCCCCCCAGCCTGTCCGCGACCAGACTGCTTATGTGTCCGTATTTTTCTGCCATTTTTCAATACCCCCTATTCATAATTCTTACATTCATTTGATTAATAGTCTGCTATTACAATAACTGTGTCTATGACAGATAATCAGGGAGTTTCTCCCCTCTGACCAGGCCCTCTTCTTTCTCCCTCTCCTTTATCAGATGCACCCCTCCTTCCATGTCAATCAGTATCTCCGGCATCTTCAGCTGCGAGCAGTAATTGGAGCTCATTGTTTCGCCGTAAGCACCTGTATTGCCCAGCACAACAAGATCACCTGCATTGAGGGCGGGGAGTCTCCTCGGCTCCAATGTGCCGTCATCCTTCTGCGTGAAAACATCCCCTGATTCACAATTAGGCCCTGCGACAACAACATCCTCCTGTAAGAATGAAATCTGGTGTCTGCATACATTGATCGGATGGTAAGAACCATACAGGGCGGGCCTTATGAGATGATTGAATCCGGAATCGCAGAGCGCGAACCTGTAATCAGGTGTCTCGTTTATGGCCTCAACCCTCGTGATGATGGAGCCTGACTCTGCGACAATATACCTCCCGGGCTCGATAACCATCTCCAGCGGAGAGCCGTATTCATCGCAGAACCTCTCAAACCTCTCGTCCAGCCTCTTCCCGAACTCGGCGATATCAAGCCTTTCGTCATCAGGCCTGTATGGCACAGGAAGCCCTCCTCCGAAGTCCACGAAATTAAGGCTCTTAAACTGCTTTGCGCAGTCCATTGTGCTTTCTATTATCCTGAGCCATTCGCCTATATCAACTCCTGTGCCGATGTGGGAATGCACACCTATTATGTCAAGGGCGTAGGTTTCTGCAATATCCTTTATTTCCGGAATCCTTGTGTACCATATGCCGTGCTTACTGGCGAGCCCTCCTGTGCTGCACTTTCTGTGATGGCCGTGGCCCTCCCCTGGGTTTATCCTGACGCTGACCTCATTGATAGCATTGAGAGACGGGCGGTGAGAATAGTGCTTCCATAAATCCCTTACGGCCTCCCCATAATTCCTGAGCATCTGGAGCGATCCGCAGTTAACAAGTATCTCATTCTCAATGCACCATTCCAGTTCATCCCTGTCCGCGCAGTCCTTGTTTAGCATGATATCGCCCGGATCAAAGCCTGCATTGAGCGCTCTCCATGCTTCTCCTTTTGAGATCACCTCTGCTTTCAGCCCCTCATCCCTGATTATGGAACATACCGCTCCGAGAGTGTTAGCCTTAGGCGCATACATTATTTTTCCGTTAATATTTTCCTTGAGCTCCCTGCACCTCTCCCTTATAATCCTTTCAGAATTAACTGACACAGGAGTGCCATACCTGTCCGCGATCTCCCTTATGCTCACACCATCGATATGGGTTAAATATCCCTCCATGAAACCCCTCCTGAAGGCATACCCCCATAAATCATATATAAATCTTTTGTTACTCTGGAATGGAAAAATATGGGGGTGTAAGAATAATAACAGGCTGAGGAGACTGCATCAGTTTATCTTTGTTTTCACATCTTGATTGTCACATCCTCTCCATCGCATTGTAGGCCTTCATCGCGTCCCTCCTGCTGACAAGGAAACTCAGCTCCTTGAATGTTGAGACTATCTCCAGTATGTTCACCCCGCTCCATGCGAGCTTTCTCGTCACTGCTGACAGCACGCCGTGCTGGCTGAAGTACTCCTTTGAGAAGTTCAGGCTTATCATCACGCAGTTCTTCTCTGTACGGATTATCTTCTCGCCTGAAAGTGATTCCTTTATCCTTCCGAGCATTTTCTCATCCACTATCAATGATATCTCGTAATTGCCCTGCACTATATTAAATGTCTCGCCTTTCTCGGCATCAACCATTGAATATATTTTCTTCAGCTTGCTGTGCAGAGAAGGCGATCTTACAATGCCTATGTCGCAGAGACTTGTCTTCATGATGATCTCCTGCTTCTGACTGATATTCTTTTTTCTGCTGAACTTATCGATGCGTTCTCCGTATCTCCTTACTGCCATCACAACAGCGCTGTGCTTCACCTCCTTCCCGAGCTCTTTCTCTATCTCAGGCTTCAGCTTCTCTGCAAGAGCGCCGAAGCTGACTATGCCCTCAATCATCGCTTCCTGCATGAGAGGCCTTGATCCTATGATGTGTTCAGCCACATGCGCTATTGTCGGCATAATACTCACCCAAATCAGTTGTATTAATCACTTCAGCCATCATTTGGCCCCTGTTTTGTATTCGTATATTTTCGTCACTGAAAACAGGCGAAAAAACCTTATTTCACATATTGTTATAATAATAACATAAAGTTAATATAGTATTATATAAATATTGCTATTAAAAGGCGCAAATGCTGATACAAACGCCACTACAAAAATACAGATAAGGGGGTAATAAGAATGCCACAAAACAGCAGAGCAAGTAACGAACCCATAACAGCAAATGAACTGCAGGGGGTTATCCCTGCACTGGCAACACTGATGGACTATGAGGGCAATGTGGATCTTGAGAGACAGGGCATGCTGGTCGATGACCTCGTAGAGCAGGAAGTGGATGCAATACTCGTGATGGGCACAACGGGACAGGCAGCCACATTCGATTATGACGAGCATATCGCCCAGGTTGTCCACACCCACCACATAATCGACGGAAGAGTGCCGATGATTGTTGGAGCGGGCACTAATGACACGAACAAGGCGGTTGAGCTGGCACAGAAGATAGAGAGGGCCATAGGCCCCACCACATTCCTGGAAGCCACAGGCTATTACCTGAAGCCGCCTGCAGAAGCAGCAGTGAGGCATTACGAGAGGATCGCTGACGCGATAGAGGGAAACATAGTGTTCTACAATGTGCCGGGAAGGACAGCCCTGAACCTCGAGGATGCTCCTGTCATATATCTCGCCAACACAAGACCTGACAAGTTCATAGGCCTGAAGCAGGCAGCGCCGGATGATGAATACACCCAGAATATAATCAACGAGACAAACCCCGAAAGGTTCTCTGTTGTGTCAGGAGAGGATGACGGAGTCTACAAGACAATGAGCATGGGCGGCCGAGGTGTCATCTCCACGACAGCGAACGCATGCCCTCGCCTGTTCCAGAACATAACAGAAGCCATGCTGGCAGGAAACCATGAAGAGGGGCGCATGAGGCAGGAGGAAGCTATGCCTTTTGTGAGCTACGCATTCGGAAAGCCGGGCAACAATCCCATAAACCTGGCCTACCTGTTCCGGTCAGGAGCGAGAGGCTGCAATGACACACTGGAGAGCATGGCGCTGAGAGCGGAAAACATAGCAGGAGTTACAGGAAGCGAGAAGTACAGGGAAAGGGCAGAAGCATTCAGGAATCTCATGCAGGAAGGCGACAGGCTCGTGCAGGAATACGGACCAGGCACAACAGGTATGGACCTCCAGAAATACAGGAGGATGGCATGACCCCTCATGATCCCCTTGGGGTTTATGTCACAATCAGTGTTGTTACACACATAAATACCCTTGAAGTAGAATGAATATCCCAAACAGGATAAGCAGAAGGTGGAATCATGACAGGAATAGAATTCATACTGGACGGAGAACAGGATGAGATAAGCAGGCATGCTGCCGAAGTGGTCGCCGGCCTTGCAGGAATAAAGCCGGAGACAGCAAGAAAAGGGATAAGCAGGGATCTCGGCTGCAGGGACATATACAGGAAGCGCACAAATGACTGCCTCTTGATAGAAGTCCAGCTCTATGAGGGATGCAATCTCTACGGGCTCATGGTATCCAGGAACGGAGACACATACAGCAGCGGGAATTGCAGCAGAGACAGGAGGGAAGGAAACCCTATTCCTGATGCCGGCTCTGATGCCGATAATGGCTATGTGGCCCATGCGCAAAGGCTGGCTGACAACCACCTCAGAGAATATATGGTAGAGAACCCTATATCCGGAACAGGCAGACAGCAGGATGGCTGAAGAGAGAGTTGAAAGGGAGAACTTAGGCCCACAAAAACCTTTAAAAAGCCCTGACTCATCTTTCATGCCATGAAGGAAAGCAAGAGTGACAATGGCAGGGAAAAACAGGAACAATCCCTTTTCTGGGCAGACCAGATCGCAGATGAGGTCATTGAAAAGTTCAGCAAGACCATTGGAAAGAACGAGCCTTTCACTGTAAAGACCTCAGCCTCTTTGTCAGGAGTTCTGCACATAGGCCGCCTTTCTGACACGATAAGGTCAGCATCTGTCCACAAGGCATTGCTTGATGCGGGAGTGAAGTCAAGGCTCATCTGGGTTTCTGAGGACATGGACCCTTTGAGGAAGGTGCCTGAGGGAGTGCCGAAGAATTATTCTGAATACCTTGGGATGCCTGTGACTGACATACCTGACCCTGACGGGTGCCACAAGAGCTACGGGGAGCATCACAGGCAGGAATACCTCAAAGTGATTGACCGGTTCGTCGATGTTGATATGGAAAAGTTCTCAATGAGGGAGGAGTACAAAAAAGGCAGCTTCAGGGAGCAGATAAAAAAGATAATGGATAATGCAGAAGATGTCAGGAACATACTCATGAAGTACCGCGACTCAGAGCTTCCAAAAGGCTGGAGCCCTTTCACTCCAATATGCGGGAAGTGCGGGAAGATCGCCACTCCGAGGGTGACGAGCTTTGAAGAAGGAAAAGTACATTATGTATGCCAGGATTATAAGTTTGAGAAGACAACAGCAGAAGGCTGCGGCCATGAGGGCGTAGCAGACCCGCTTAAGGATGCTGGAAAGCTCATGTGGAAGTCAGAGTGGGCCAGCCAGTGGGATCATTGGAAGGTCACCTCAGAGGGAGCGGGAAAGGAGTATCAGGTCCCCAATTCAGCATTCTGGGTCAATGCAGAGATATGCGATAAAGTGCTCGGCTTCCCCCGCCCAATACCCATCTTCTACGAGCACCTGATGATCGACGGGAAGAAGATGTCGGCATCAGAGGGCAATGTGATATATCCGAAGGACTGGCTTGAGGTCGCCAATCCTGAGCTTTTGAGGCTGTTCTATAACAAGCGCCTGATGAAGACAAGAAGCTTCTCATGGACAGACCTGCCAAAGCTGTATGATGAGTATGATTATCTTGCGGATAAGTTCGCAGGAGAGAAAAACACTGAAAACATAAGAAAAGATGAACACACGCACAGGCTGTTTGACATCAGTCACGGCAGAGAGGCAGGAAAGCCCCTGAAGATGAGATTCAGCCACGCAGTTCTTGTCTCGCAGCTCTTTGAGAAAGAGGAGGACATGATTAACGCGCTGAAAAAGACAGGCCACTGGGAGGAAGGTAAGAAAGAGGAGATTCTTGAAAGGCTCGGAAAAGCCAATAAATGGCTGAAGAAATACGCCCCTCCTGAAGCGAAGTTCGAACTTCAGACAGAGGTTGATGAGGAGACAAGAAAACAGCTTGATGAGAATCAGAGGAAGGCCCTTAAGCTTGCCGCAGAAAAAGCCAGGGAGAAAGGATATACTGAAGAGGAGCTCCACAATGAGTTCTACAGCATATGCAAGGGCCTTGACCTTCCCATAAAGGATTTCTTCAGGGCAGCGTACATGGTTCTGCTGAAGAGGGAGAGGGGCCCAAAGCTGGCAGGATTCGTCCTCACGCTGGGAGAGAGGGCATTGAAGCTGTTTGATGAGGTGTGATAAATTTTATGAGGTATGGACAAGAATGAAAAAGATATTCTTCGCCTGCTCGATGAGAGGGGGCCACAAAAAAACGAGTACCGAAGAGTTGAGGCAGATAGTGGATGTCATGGAGAGCTCAGGGTTTGAGCTGGTATCAAAGCATCAGGTAGACAAGAAGACTATTGAGAATGAGAGATCCCTGTCGCTGAGAGAGATATATGAGGGGGATATTGGATGGCTAAAGGAAGCTGATTTTGTTGTCGCAGAGATAAGCAATCCCAGCCTCGGCGTTGGGGCAGAGGTCGCTGAAGCGGTCCATTTGGGGAAGCCAGTCCTATGCATCTATAAGAAAGGCATAGGCAGGAGCGTGTCCGCTTTCCTTAGGGGCAAGCCGGGAGTGCAGTGCGCTGAGTACGGCTCATTGGGGGAGTTCAGGGCGATCCTGTTTGACTTTGCTGAGAAGAAGAAATAATGCTCGTTAAGTATGGGCGGCAAAGCTATCTTTCCGCTTTCTGCATTCTTTCTGAAGCATAAGCTTTCACTTTATCAACCATCGGGTCAAGCTCCTGCGTCAGTATAGGCTGGATGGGGCATGGATCCTTCGACCTTAGTACCTCATAAAGCGCAATGTGATCGCCTGCCATGCTGGAGCTTCCGGTGTTCATGTACTCCACAGCCATCCTGACCCCTATGACAGCATTCGCAGCCCTGCTGCCCGCCTTGTGCATATTAAACGAGGCCTGCCTGTAGAAATCAAGAGCATTGTCCGGATTGCCCTTTCTTGAGAATATCCTTCCAAGAGTGTGGTATGCATCACCCAGATCATGATGCAGCTTCCTGAGAGCATCATCAGATTTTTCGTTTTCAGTTTCTTCTTTTCCAGATTTTTCGTTTCCGGTTTCTTTGTTTTCAGATTCCCTGTCCTGAATAATCTCATCGTATATCCTTATTGCTTTGTGGCAGTTCCCGAGACCGATGCCGAAGCCCGCAAAAGGCATGTGAAGTGTAAGCGATTCCGCGTAAAGGCAGTGCGCTCTCGCGGTCTTCATCTGATCTCCAATGTCATGATAAAGCTGCAGTGCTGATTCGTGGTCATTTGCAGCCTGCTCATAATCGCGTGTATACTGCTGGTGCATAATGCCCCTGAACTCAAAAGCTTTGGCCTTTCTTCTCTTGTCATCCCCCGCGAGCTGTATAGCGCTGGTGAAATACTTTGCGGCCTCATCAATGCTCTCCCCGCTGCCTTCTATCCTCCTTATATCTCCCATATTGGTGCAGAAGTCTGACATGAAATGCCTGGCATCATAACCCCCCTCTTTAAGGTCCGCCCTGTAGAGCAACGCTATGCTCACTGCCCGTCTGTACATATCCTCAGCATGATCAGACCTGCCCTGCATTCTCGCGCCTATTCCTTCCTGATTGCTCCTATCTATCTCTTCAAGGATCTCTTCAACGCCTGAAAGGCCTGGAGCATCTGCCAGTTCTGCCAGTCTTGTGTGTGTCCCGTCGTGCATTTTACCACATTTGATATATTATTGCCTGCCCATTACAGCATGCCCAATATTTTTGGTGTGAATCCATCATAACCTTTCACAGCCTTAATACTTCAAAGAACCTCTTTTTTTGTCAATAGAACAAGCAGGTATTTAAATATTACCCTTTTCGGCAGGCCCACAGGCAATTCTCCGCAGCATCCGCACAGGAACAGAATCCGCGTAGGAAGCTCCTCCCTGAAACGTTAATTTTATAAACCATCATCTTTTTAATCAGGCCATGATAAGCTTCAGCAGGAGGGATATAGTAGTGGAGTACAAGGACAGGACAGTGATAGGTCTGACCGAGCCCATAAAGCTGTTATCCAAGAAGGGGAAGAGCAAGGAGGTTACAGCAAGGATAGATACGGGCGCGACAAGAAGCTCTCTTGACATAAACATGGTCGCAGAGCTCCAGCTCGGCCCTGTGCTGAAGTCAAAGCTTGTCAAATCCGCATCAGGCAATACAGTGAGGCCAATCATAAAGACCGACATGCTCATATCGAACAAGAGAGTGACAGCAGAATTCACACTTGCTGACAGGGAGCACATGAAATACAAGGCGCTCATAGGCCAGGATGTGCTCAAGAGCAACAGGTTTTTGATAGACCCGACCAAGAGATAGTCAATTAATTATAAATATGAATGATGGATACGGGTACAGCCCTGCATCACATTAATAAGCAGGAAGCGAATGGGGGGACAGGATACCATATGAAAGCAGCGATAATATCATTGGGGGCCACTTCCTCAAAATGGGTGGCTGAGGAGATGAGAAAGCTCTTTGAGAAGGTTGATGAGCTCGATCTGAAGAAGGTAGAGGCCAACTTCGGCCCTAAAGGGATAGAGATCATGTATGACGGCAAGCCGATAGGGGAGTATGACTGCATATACCCCAAGGGCTCTTTCAGGTATTCCCCTCTCTTGAGATCCATAGCGACTGCACTGCACGGGAAGTCCTATATGCCCCTTGATCCTCCCGTCTTCACGAGGGGCCAGGACAAATTGATAACGCAGCTCGTGCTTCAGGAAAGCAATGTGCCAATGCCCTCAACCTACCTTGCGGCGACTGTTGAGGCAGCGAAGCACATACTTGAGCAGGTCAATTATCCGATAGTCATGAAGTTCCCGCAGGGTACGCAGGGCAAGGGAGTCATGTTCGCGGATTCGTTCTCTTCAGCATCATCCATGCTTGATGCTCTGTCCGCTCTGAAACAGCCCTTTCTCATACAGGAGTATGTGGAGACAGACAATGTTGACATAAGGTGCATAGTCGTGGGCAAAAAGGTCGTGGCCGCGATGAAAAGATACGCGGTCGGGGGCGAGAAAAGAGCGAACATCCATGCGGGCGGAAAAGGTGAGGCATTCGAGCCGGACAACCTCATGAAGAATATCGCGGTAAAGGCTGCGGAGGCTATAGGCGCGGAGATATGCGGTGTTGACATGCTGGAAAGCGCAAAAGGCCCGATGGTCATAGAGGTCAATCTCAGCCCGGGACTGCAGGGGATAACAGAGGCCACAAAAGTCAATGTCGCTGAGAAGATAGCGAAACATATCTATAATAAATCCAAGGAATTCACCTCAAAAGAGAAGG
>JAWOBY010000047.1:0-9367 GCA_046484055.1 Candidatus Woesearchaeota archaeon
ATCTCCCTCATTATTCTGCAACTGGTCCGCCGCCTCCAGCATCCCAAAACACTTATCCCAAACCCTGAGCGCACTTAAGCATATTACCGGGAGGGAAAGGCCTCTCTCAGGAAGCACTCCAGAGAAGGAAAAGGGCGGGAAGAATCATGAGTTAGTTGAAAAACATAATAACCATTCCTTACTGTGCCACCTCCCTGGAAGCATTTACAAACTGAGCGAATCCCGCCCAGCCAACCCCCTTCAAGATTCTAAGAGCTCTCAGATAGCCTGAGCACACTCAAGCATTTGTTGAACCATGAAAAACCAGCATAAAAAACACTCATCTTAAGGGCGGGTAGAATCAGGAATTATCACAAGTACCATTCCTTCCTGAGGGCTGGTGAGGTAAGCCTTGTTTGATTCAGCATCCTCCCTAAAATATCTGCAAAAACTTTATATAGGCTGTCTCATGGAATTCAGTAAAATGAGCTACGCGCGCAAAGCAGCAGGACAGGCCGTCATTGTCTTCTTTTTTGCCATGCTGGCCTCCTTATTCGGGTATCTCATCAGGATACTCTTTGCGAGGAACCTTGGGGCGGATGACTACGGGCTTTTCTATGCTGGAATAGCTCTCATAAGCCTTCTTGTGCTCTTCATTGATTTCGGCACTTCATCCTCCCTGCAGAAGTTCATAGCAGAGTTCAGGTCAAAGAGGAAAAAGAAAGATATAAAGAGCCTCACATCCATACTTCTTGTTTTCCAGACAGGGATGTCGCTTATCATAGCAGCTCTTATGATAATCCTCTCTGGATTCCTCTCCAGGCATTACTTCCACAGGGAGGGAGCCTCAATGCTGATAATGCTCTTTGCTGTCCTTCTAATACTGCACAACATGGAGAGGTTCTACAAGTTTCTTTTCATTGGATTTCAGAAATCTC
This sequence comes from Candidatus Woesearchaeota archaeon, assembly GCA_046484055.1. GTDB lineage: Archaea > Nanobdellota > Nanobdellia > Woesearchaeales > UBA12501 > JAWOBY01. Next base: position 918 of record JAWOBY010000047.1, read on the forward strand.
ATTATTTTACATTCTCTACCATGGTGAAGAACGCCCTTATACTGGTTTTTGCACTCCTGCTTTTCATTAAGACAAGCAGTGTCACTGCAGCGATACTCTCCTACATAATCTCATTTTTCCTTGTCTTTGCAGGCTCCACAATAGTCTTTATAAGGAATCTTTTCCCTGGCTTCACAAGGATCAGGGCAGGATGGGATAACAAGCTCTTCAGGAGGGCTCTTGCATATGGTTTCTCTGTGCTGCTCATACTTGTTGGAGGGAAGGTGATAACATACACTGATACTGTGATGCTCTCCTTCTTCAGGACACTCCATGAGGTAGGGATCTACCAGGCTGCAGTGCCCACAGCAGAGGTTATGAGGATAATTCCACAGGCATTCGCGTTTGTGCTTACTCCAATGGCAGCATCGCTGCTGGCAAGGAAGAAGATGCCGGAGGCAGTCAGGATGTATGAGCTCATACAGAAATACTTCTTTGTCCTCATAATACCTCTTGCTCTGATACTGGTATTCTATTCCTCTCTTGTGTTGAGAGTGCTTTTTGGCAGCTCGTATGAGGCAGGAGGCCTGCCTCTTGCTATACTGGCCATAGCGAACCTTTTCTTTACCATAGCTGTTATAAACAATTCATTCTTCTACGCGCTTGAAAAGCCTGCTGTCGTGTCAAGGTTCATGCTTGTGGCAGCATCTGTGAATCTTGCCATGAACCTTGCACTCATACCCTTCTTTGGAGCTCTCGGAGCCTCAGTGGCTACACTGGTCAGCTATCTGATTGTCCTGATAATGTCATCTTTTGAGATAAACAATTATAAAATAAAGCTGCCATATTTTGGCTGGTTAAAAGGGCTTCTGGCTGGGGCGATATTCATAGGAATACTGTACCTGATAAAGGAAGTCCTGATGATAAACCGGTGGTACATAGAAGCTCCCATAGTCCTGGCAGCAGGCCTGCTTGCTTATGCAGCGCTTGTCCTGATCCTGAGGGTGATAAGAATCAGCGAGATAAAGTATATCATAAGGGTGCTGGTGCAGGATCAGATTAAGGGGAAATGGCGTTAAAACACTCATTCACGAGGAGGATAGAAAAATTTATATAGCATACATTTGGGATTACTGATCATGGAAAGGCCCTCTGTACTCTTTATAGTGATTGACTGCATGAGAGAGGATGTTTTCTCCAGCCTCGGTTCAAAATCAGGCTATTTCAGGAGCATGATAAAGAATGGCTATTACTTCCCTAATGCAATGACTGCTGCAACTAATACAATCCCCAGTTTCGGCTCTATTCTTACAGGAGATTATCCTTTTGAGAACGGGCTTGAAAGCCCAATGAACACAAGGCTGGAAAGCAGTGTTAAAACCCTTCCTGAGATTTTCAGGAGTCATGGTTATTCAACAATGGCATTTGTCACAGGCCCTCTTGTTAAGGAAACAGGGATATCAAAGGGATTTGATGTTTACGAGTACAGGGGCAAGTTTGACTATATCCATGGCAGGACCAAGAATAGGATAATAAGCAGGGTCAAGAGCTCCAAAAAGCCATGGTTTGTGATGCTGCACTTCTGGGCAGCCCATCACCCCTTATTCACAGGCTCAAAAAAGAGGCTCCTGAAGAAGAAGATTGAATTCTCTGCTGTAAATCTCATCAGGAGAGCAGGCATCCTGAGAATATTGCAGAAGTTTTACAGGAACATAAAACTTCCCTCAGGCAGGAAATACTCTACAGAATATATCAAAAGCGTGAAGCACATTGAGATGATGGCTGAGGAGATCACAAAAAAACTGAATCCTGATGTCATTGTCATAACAGGAGACCATGGAGAAAGGCTTGATGAGCGCCTCACCAAAAAAGACCTGCAGAGAAGAGGCCCGGACGGCAAACCAGAGCAATGGCTCAGGCATTCATACCACATATATGATTTCCTCATGAATGTCCCCCTTCTTTTTTACGGCAAAGGCTTTCCAAAAAAGACAGTTAGGAGCAATGTAAGAACAATAGATATCTTTCCCACCCTGGTTGATTATATGGGTTTTCCTAAACAGAAGTCAAGCGGAGATTCCCTTCTGCCCCCTGATTTCAAGGAAGAGAGCAGGGAAACTGTCTCAATAGCTCCCCTCACCCGAAGTGATGGTGAAACAGAAGCGAGAATAGATGGCATAAGAGATGAGAGATACAAATTCGGGTTCAGGTCTGATAGTTATGGGGATGAGGAATTCCTGTTTGACCTTAAAAATGATTCTCATGAAAACAGCAATATACTAACAGAGAAACAGGAGATCGCTCATGGGATGAAAGAAAGGCTTAAAAAGATAAAATCAGAGAAAGAGGTGAAAAGCAGCAAGCTTGACAGGAAAGAAAAGAAGATTGTCACAGAAAGGCTGAAGGATTTAGGTTATATGTGAAAAACATCCTCCTAAGTTTTCTGCTACTATTCCAACTGTTTTTCTTCCAATATCCCCCAGCAGCATAAGCAAACAAAAAAAATATAAAGGACTGTCTGGTTTTTATTTATAATGAAAAAAAAGCAGATCACCACCGGCAGGATAAGGAGGATATACAATGAATATGCTGAAAGAGAGGATTATGAAAAACACAGGTGGGGAAAAACACTAAAAAAGGCAAGGGATTTTACCCAGACTAAAAAAACACTGGAGCGGTTCTTTCCTAAAATAGGATATAAAAATGGTCTGGAGGTGGGTTGCGGGCCGGGGACATGGACTCCATACCTGCTTAAGGTTTGCACAAAGATAGACCTGTTGGACATCTCCAAAGAGATGATTAACCAGCTAAAGAAAAGCTCTTTCTACATAAAAAACAAGAAGAAAATCAACATTAACATCGCAGATTTCACAAATGCAAAAATAGACAAGAAATACGGTTTAATATTCTCATCACGCGCTATAGAATACATGCCTAATAAGAAAAACATAATCTCAAAAATGGCATCCTCCCTAAATAAAGGGGGAAAGATAGTGATAATAACAAAAAACCCCTATATTCAATGGGAGAGATATCTGCCTTTTCTGAAGCCCTTTGTCAAAAGGAATAAAGAGATTCATAAAGATTGGATTTCGCATTTTGATACAAAAAAATACATGGAAGAGGAGAATCTGACTGTGGAGACCATAAGGCCTGCAACAATCCAATTTCCCTGCCTGTATAAATCCTGGCCGGGTGTCACAATCAGCAATATGCTTTTCAGATTGTTCAGGAACCGGAAACCTCTCTGCATAATCCCTTTCATGGAAAGCTATATCATCATAGCAAGAAAATGAAATTTCACTTTAAAAAATTTCTAAGTAAAAAGGGCTTTAAGATTGTTTCTATAACTCCCTTATCAGAGCATATAAATTCAAGCACATCTATTATCAAGGCAGACAAACATTACTTCTGCAAAATTTACAAAAAATATAAGCCTGAAAAAGTCAGAAAAGAATACTCAAAACTTAAAATGGTTTATTCAAAAACAAAAAATTGCAGGATCTTAAGAATACCTCAACCAGTGTTTTGCTCACCAAAGAGAGGCATAATAATCACTGAGCATATAAAAGGAGAAACAATATATGATCTCATACACTCAAAACACAGATACTTCTCAAAGGATAGCGCGGAAAAATATGTAAGGAAGGCAGGCATAGCTACCAGAGAGATGCATGATTCAATGATGCTCCGGAAACCCAGCAAAAGAGAGAAAAAAGGATTCATAGAATATTATGGAAGGGAAATCAACAAGATCAGGAAACTTAAGCCCAGTTTCCTAAAATATAAAGAAAAGATAAATGATTGTGAGAGATGGGCATTTCTTCATGGTGATCTGCACCCTATGAACATGATATATAGTGGAGGAAAGGTATATTTCACAGACCTCTTAGATAGGGGGTGGGATTATGGTCCTATTGGATTTGATCTGGGGAAGTTTATACAGTTGTTGCACCCATTTCCCCTAAACCTGAAATATATTCTTATGGATAGGAAAAACAGAAAAATACTTGAAAACGCTTATCTAGAAGGGTATTTTCAAATAAACCCAAACCAAAGAACACAAAGAGACAATTTTATCCCGCTTTTTAAGGCATTCAACAGAATCTACTGTTCAATGCCAAGAGTTATTGATATGAATCCAGGACTAAAATTTATTGTGAGAGCATACTATATTCATAAAGCGAAAAAAGACGTAAGAGAAGCGTTTTGAATGCCCTGTTGTGCAGTAATTCTCCATTATGATCTGCAGGTGAATGTCTGTTTATACTACAATCTCATAGAATATATCTATAAAATGTATATCATCTGCATTACAGGGATAGTTCGGGGAAATATCTGAGCAAAACTGCACGACAGGAGGATCTTATGGGTATCCTGCAAAAATTTATAAACATGTTTGATACCATCCCTATAATGGGAATTAACATATCAGAGATTGTTTCATCAGGAGACTGCACCGGATGCGGAATCTGTATCGCAGCATGCCCTGTGAAATGCATATCCCAGGAAAAATCAGCAGTTTCAGTTGATGCGTCATCCTGCATTGGATGCGGCATGTGCCTGAGTATATGCCCAGGAAAAGATGATGAGCACCTTTCTGATATGTCTCTTGATCATTCTTTCATAATAAGCCGGGGAAAAGAGGCTACAAGGTATACTGCTTCTGGAGGATTTGTAGTATCTTTCTTATCATATCTCATGCATAAAAAAATGATTTCAGGAGCAGTTGTTGTGCAGATGAAAGGCTCAATTGATTCTGCAAAAGCCGTATTTGCTCAGGATATCAAAGAAATAAAGGCATCAGCGGGTTCTGTGTACTTTCAGGTGCCTCTTGGAGATGCTTTATCACAAGCGTTCTCTTCTGGAAAGAAATTTGCAGTCGTGGGGCTTCCCTGCCAGATTAGAGGCATTGACCAGCTTCTTAAAAAAAAGCCTTCTCTTAAGAGAAAAGTATTCATAAAAATAGGATTATTCTGCGGTTTCATGCCAGGAAAACGCGCTGCTGAATTCTTGATTGAGTGCTCTAGAGAGAAGAACCCAAAAAGGATATCATTCAGGGCAGAGAAGGATGGTCATGAAGGATTCCTTATTGAGGCAGAGAAAGAGTTTTTCATCCCTAAATCAAGGTATGTACCTATGATAAACTGGTTTTTCTCAGAAGACAGGTGCTTCAGATGCAGTGAGATGATAAGCTCTTATGCTGATATATCCTGCGGAGATGCGCATGGTTTTGGAAACAAGAAATCTCTTGTTATATCAGGTTCAACGAGAGCAGAGAATATGATAAAAGATGCATGTTCAGAACATTTCTTTACCATTGATAAAATGGTGGGAAAAGCTGAGGTCATGAAATCACAGGGAAAGATTCTGGCTTACAAGACAGGGACTGCCAGATTCAGGCAGGCTATTTCAGGGAAGAAAGGACTAAAAACAAGTTCAAAGCAGAAGGCAACATTCATACAATGTATGGGTGCATTATTGTATATGCTTAATTTAAGAATATCCAAATACCTGATTTTCAGGAAGATTCTCTGTCACACTCCATTAACAATCATAAAGATGTACTCCTACATGATCTATCACATGCTTACATGGGGAAAGATAAAATGAAACTGTATGACCTTCTTCTCAGGAGCTCGTCTGGATTCCTCAAAGAACAGAAATCAGACGGCTCTTTTCCACCTGGCCACAACGGGCCCTGGAATGATCCTGAGACTCCGATGAGGAACACAGCCCACATAGCCATGCTCCTGCACAAGGCCTACAGGATTTCAGGAGAAAAGAAGTACAGGGATGCTGCTGTTAAAGCCTGCGATTTTCTTCTTATGAAGAAGAACAGGCCTCATGGCTATAACTTCCACTGCAGGAAGAAGTCAATGAAGGCAGATCCTGTCAATGGCACAATAGGTCCTGCATGGGCTATAGAGCCCCTAATATTCATAGGCAAAGACCTCAAAAAGAAGGAATACCTTGACCTTGCTGAGGAGATTGTGTCAATGCACAGGTTCAGCAAGAAAAGAAAACTCTGGCACATAAAGAACCTTGACGGAAGTGATGGCAGAATAAATGAGACCTTCAATCAGCAGCTTTGGTTTGGGGCAATGGCCATCACAATAGCCAGGATAAGAAAGAACAAAAAACTGCTGGATGAGGCATCATCATTCTTCTCAAACCTTCCGGATATTGTCACATTCATTGAGCCTGGGCTTATAGAGCACACCCTCAGGAGAGATAGGGCAGGCTACAGAATGAAAAGGATTCTCATAAGCATGATTGAGCAGGCAAAGGGTAATCAGGATTTCACGCGAAGGAGAAGCAGGGGCTATCTGGCATTCAACACTTACGGATTTGCAATAGCGTATGACAATAACCGGAGCCTAAGCTTGTGGAAGGACAAGAGGCTAAGAACCCTTATCAGGAAGCCTCTGGAATACCTGAGAAAGAACTATCCAATGGACCTCAGGTCAGGCAAGGGCTCTTTCTCATGGGCCTACAATCCAACAGGCATTGAGACAGCATACTCCCTCCAGGCTCTTGCAGGATACTCAGGCCTTAAGATAAAGAAGAAAGAGCTGGACAAGGAGATTGCAAACTGGGTTTCAGACCAGATAAAACATTATTACAGCACAAGAACTGGGTTCATGGAGAGGAACACCACAGACAGCAGGGTGCTCTCTGCAAGGCTTTACGAGGCTGTGAGGCTGGAGAACATAAAAGTTGATGCCTGAAAACTCAGCAGATATGGCCTGATCACTTTTTTCTTCTTATTGCAACAATCCTGTTCAGCATTCTCAGAACTCTGTTGCCGAGCACAAGGCCTGCAATGTAAGTTATGTCAAGGAATGCCCACCTCAGCAGGCTTTTCAGCCTGAATCCAATGCCGAACCTCCTGTACTTCTTCCTGTGCTTCCAGAAGAAGCGGTTAAGGCCCTGAATCTTGTTCCTGAAGTTTGTTGATACCCTCTCAAGATCCTCATGCTTCTTCACAAGATACTCATCAACAAAATCAAAGCCGTAATAATCAGCAATCCTCAGGAAGAGGTCATACTCCTGAGAGGACTTCATTTTCTCGTCAAAACCACCCACAAAATCAATCACCTCTTTCTTGATCATGACAGTTGAGGTTATTCCAACGCAGAAGCTGTCAAGAAGCTCCCTGAGAACATAGCCTTTTTTTCCCTCCCTTATCCTGTGCTTCTCTGTCTTCTTTCCAAGGTATTCTATCATCTCAAAGTTGCAGTACACCACACCCAGGTTCCTCACCTTTGATCTCCTGAAAAGCTCAACCTGCTTTTTTGTCTTGCTCTTAAGCCACTCGTCATCATCATCAAGGAAGGTGATATACTTTCCTTTTGCTTTCTTCAGGCCCCTGTTCCTTGAAGCTGCCCCTCCCAGCTGTCTGCTGTTAGGAAGATATGTTATCCTGCTGTCCTTCATCTGACTTGTCAGCCTGCGGTTGTCCTTCCTGGCTTTTTTTTCAGAGCTGTCATCAACAATAATCACCTCAAGCCTCCTGTAAGACTGATTGAGAACAGAAGCAAGAGCCCTTCTCAGGTAGGCCGGCCTGTTGAACGTGGGTATTATGACACTGACAAGAGGATTCTTTTCTGCTGCCATCAGGCAGTCCATGCCCTTTCATGTTTTTAAATGTTTCTGGAGGATTCAGGAATATTGATGGTCTGGAAGAATCATGGGTAAACAGTAAAACCAGATAATCTTTCCTTCCTGTGCCTCCACCCTAATTACAGTTACAAATCGCTTTGTCCCACCCGCCGTCCCCCTTCAACATGCTGAGAGCTCTAAGTTTTAAGGCCAAAGCGCACTTGAGCATAGGCAGAAATCAGGATTCAAGGAATTATCATGAGTTTATGTTTTTTTCCTTACTGTGCCGCCTCCCTCTTTAGAGTTACAGACTGAAAGAATCCCGACCAGCTCACCCCCTTCCACATGCTAAGAGCTCTCAGGCTAATACGTGAACGCACCTGAGCATAATGTTGGGCGGGCTTATTGGTGAGAGAAGTTGGGAGTTGTGTAATGACAGAAGAGAGAAACCCACTGGCTGGTTGTGCTTAAGGGAGGGATTAATCTGGAGTTACCAACAAATATCTTCTGCTTAGGATTAATAAGCCCAAGGAATCGCAAGAATTAAAACCCTCTCAAAATAATATCTCATGACCTTTGTATCTTATCTTTTATCTTCTTTGTCAGCTTCTCAATCTCCTCCCGGTCCTCTTCAGCATGGTTGGGCTTTGGAGGGTCAAACTTCTTCTTTGAGTTCTCAACCATCTCATGCACAAAGGATTCAGTGGGGTTCAGGGGCCCTTTCCTCTCAGTCTCAGCAGGCTGCTGCTCAGACCACGGCTTTTTAGGGTCAGGCTGGGGCTCAGGATCTGAGGGCTCATCCCCCTGCTGCTCCTCTTCTCTCTCAGGATTCTCCTCATTCTCCTCCATAAGAAGCAGTTAAGATA
>JAWOBY010000078.1:0-16088 GCA_046484055.1 Candidatus Woesearchaeota archaeon
GAGATAGTCATAGAGCCGCAGGGTCACGATCCTGATGACAATGATGACCTCTACTACAGGTATGAAGGATGGAAGCAGGATTATGACGAGTTCTTCGACCCCTCATGCTGCAACGAGATAAACCCCGGCTCAAGCATAATATGCAAGGAGGAGCCGTGGGAATGCGTCAGGGAAGCTCCCGCGCCCTCTCTGCAGGACTGCATGGATGACCACACACAGCAGGACCTGAACACCTGGACGACCTCAGAGCTTTACCAGCCTGATTCCGGCGATCCTTCAGACACAGACACCTACCGCAGGGCCAATTACATAACCAAGACAACAAAGGACGGCGCAGAAAGCGAGCAGGAAGATGAGAATCCGGTCTATTACCCATGCACAAAAGACCCTGACACCGGCGAGTGGGAAGGCACACCATACAGCCGGGACTTGGGGCCCCACAATGTGACAGTGAAGGTCTGCGATACGCACGGCAAGTGCGACTGGCAGAGCGTGCTGATAATGGTCACTGATATACCCAGGCCTGTGATAGAGACAGGAAACGATTACGGTACTGGAGAGGCGAGCCTTGAGGATCCCTTCATTCTGGACGCCTCAAAATCGAACATATTCTCTGTGGTGGAGAGCTACACATGGAAAAGCATGGTGTCGGGATCAGCAATACCTGAATTTGACTTGACTGTGCCATACAGCGAGACACAGAACGGCAGGCTGAAGATACCGCACCCATTCAGTGATTATGACATATATTCAATAAAAGGGGCTGACAATTTCTTCCAGGAGACAGGGTCTCGTGAGCTCAGCCTGACCATAGGATCGCAGACAGAGACAATGGATATAGAGGTAAAGGAGTGCATACCCTACTCCGGCTCGGACAGCCCCTATCCCTACAATCCTGATGAGACTGACCCGTTTATGGCAGACCATTCATGCTGCGATTCGGACGGGACATACCTGGACAGCAGCGCCAATTGCTATGAGGATGGGGAGTACGGCTCGATCAAGGCGCTCGGCACGAGCTCATACACTGAAGGTGATCCGACCCTTGATTCATATCCATCCTACTGGCATCTGGAAAGCGGTACGACCCAGGACAAGCCCTCCCTGACAAGCCAGTACGGAAACGACCTGTTCTACCGAGAATTCAGCAGGTACTGCTCAGGGGACAGGGGGAACATATGCGCAGGCAATGCAGAGGAGTACATGACAGTAAAAGAGGAATGCCTTGACTGGGAATATGACTGGCAGGATGAGAGATGCCAGGGCCCAACAAGCGGTATTGCGGAGACAGGCTCTGAAGCTCACTGCATCAATTACGCTGCAGGAGAGACCTTTGAATCAGAAGAGGGTGTGGGCACTGGCAGCGGGCAGGCAGATGGCTACTGCTCTGACACACCCAGATGCACTGACGGAGAGGATTACACAGCAGACGGGCCTTTCCTCTGCCAGAAAGCTGTATGCGACGGCTCAGGCCACTGCACCAAGCCTTTCACTCAAGGCAGCCTTGAATGCTCATGCACCCAGTCCTGCGGGGCAAGCAACCAGTGCACAATATTCAGCCATGAGGACCTCAGCGGGGGCGGCAAGTGCCTTCCGGACGGGAGCGGCTTCTGCACATCACTGTGCAGCTTCAAGGCCCCTGACGAGTCAGCTGAAGCATGCGCGTGCTCAGGAAATGAATGGAATGCGGGAGAGGCGGATGATACAGAGATCAATGTGGACAGCGCCCTCTGCTGCGGGAACGACCCCTCAGAACACTACATAAAGAATCCCTTTGACGAGTCTGATGATGCGTGCTGCGACAACAAGGATGCGAGCGGTAATGAGTTTTCAGGAGATGAATGCGTATACAACGGAAGATGCATGGACACTGAAATCAAGCCCGAGATATGCGACGGAAAAGACAATGATTGTGACGGAGTTATTGACAATAACGTAGGATTCAATGCCCCCCTCAACACGAATCAGGAAGGAGTGTGCCAGGGATCGAAAAGATCGTGCGGGGGCGCTTCAGGATGGGTCGATGATTACTCAGGGATTGAGGATTACCAGACCACAGAGACAAAGTGTGATGACGGGCTGGACAATGACTGCGACGGCAAGACAGACTGTGATGACAGCAGCTGCAACAGCGCCCCAAACTGCCAGGCATGAACTCCAGAGGCCCGGAAAAGGCAGTTCAATAAACCGCAATATTTTTAAAGGAAACAGCTTTAAAATGGCCCATAAAAGCCCAAAAAATGGTGAATTAATGAAAAAAAGAGGGTTTTTGATAGCTGTAATAGTAATCTTGACACTGGTAGTCCTCTCCTTCTCAGCTTACGCGCAGGATGTCGGATGCTGCGTATCCACGGACTCATGCTCAGAGACCACTACCGGAAGCTGCTCAGGAGACCAGACATATTACGCGACTTCCTGCAGCCAGGTAACAGACTGCAATATAGGGTGCTGCTGCGAGGACAGCCTCAACTCGGCAGACACTGTGGTTACAACAAGTAAGCACTGCGACAGCGTCGGAGGATCCTTTTATCTCCTTAGATCCTATACAACGGCCACTTCAACCTATGTCACAGGATGCAAAGCAGTATGCGGGCTTGATGAGGGGACCTGCACAGAGGATTTTCTCTGCTCTGACGGCGAGACCGTCCTTGCTGAATGCACTGATGACGGCACTTATGCTGTCCTGCCCGGAGCTTCATGCCCCTCAGAGGAAGGCACCCTGACAGACACTGACGGCGATGGAGTCCCTGATTCTGAGGATCTCTGCCCTAACGAGCCCATGCTGACAGCCCCTGAAGAGAGCGAGGAAACCGTATGTGATGACGGAATAGATAATGACTGCGATGGCGTCAAGGACTGCAATGACCCCGACTGCTGCGTGAAGGATATTTGCGCCGGCAGCCAGGCGTGCATCTCCATCAACTGCGGGGATGGAGAGGTAGATGAAGGAGAGGAGTGTGATGACGGCAACACTGTTAGCGGTGACGGATGCAGCAACACCTGCCAGCTTGAGTACTGCGGCGACGGAATAGTCCAGCCCGGCCTCGGAGAGGAGTGTGATGACGGCAACACCATAGATGATGATGACTGCGACAACTCATGCAAGCTCACTGAAGAGGCGGTCATGGAGGCAGCCCCCACTGAGTGCAATGACGGCATAGATAATGACGGTGACGGGTGCGCTGACTGGCCTTTTGACAGGGGATGCAGCGGAGAGAGCGACCAGAATGAGGATAACGATCCTGACCTTCCTCCTGAGGACCAGTGCTCAAGATGCGGTGATGGAATAATTGACACTCCCAACAGCGAAGGAACCAATGAGGAGTGCGATCCGGGCAAAGCTAATGCTGATGGCGACTGCGGAATCGTCGACGGAATGCAGGGAACCTGCCTTGATGACTGCACATGCTCATACAGCTGCCTGAAGAACCCCGGCGCGCCTGTGAATTTTGCGGTCACGCCGGTCAGTGGAGAGCCCGCGAACGAGCTCACATGGGAGATGCATCCCGCGCAGGACTGCGAGCCTGACAAGATATACCTATACAGGTGCTCAGGCCCCACATCAGAATGCAAACCTGACAATATTATCGTGGTCAATGAGACATTTGAAGGCAGGACTTTCTACTACCATAAGGACGAGGGACTGTCCGCTGAGAGCAGGTACTGCTACAGGGCGGATGTACATTATTCCACAGGTGCGATAGCGAGCTCTGACGTCAAATGCATGACCACAGGAGACAGCCAGTGCCTCGCCACGATGGGCGAGTTCTGCATGGACAACAGCAGGTACAAGTGCGACAGCGAGAACTTCATAATAAGGCCGCCACTGGAGAACTGCTCAGATAAATCTATAGATCCCAATGATTATGTGTGCATGGGACCATTCATTGACGGAACAACAAAGTGCTACTATCAGAGCGATTGCCTCAGATGCAACGGGCTCTTCGGGCTTTTCGCATCAGCAGATGCCAACGCATTCTACACAGGAGAGCCTTTCCCGAGCGGAGGCGAGTACCCCTGCAGCGAGATACCCTCCTGCTACAATGACAGCACAAGAACAAGCATAAACAAATACCACAGCTGCACGAACATAACAAGCTGCTATGATTACAGGTCAGAAGGGGCCTGTACGGAGAACAAGTGCCAGCTGGGGGGATGCGAGTGGGTGTCATCCCATGAGGCCTACAACGAACTGGGTGTGGGTGTATGCAGGCCAAAGGAAGACGCCATGCAGAACTGCAGCAGGTGCGGGGTCTTCAATTCAAAAGCGCAGAACAGGGTTTATGGCGACTGCGATGTCGAGCTGTGCAAGCTTCATGGCGACTGCTATTACAGCTACGGATCATGCGTGGATGAGGCCGAGACCAGCTGCTGGAGCTACAGCTCAAAAGAGGACTGCATAGGCTCAGGTGCAGACGCGCAGAACGTGTCTGTAAATGTGCAGTGGGACGAGGTCACAGTGCATGAATACCCTGACAATGTGGATGTTGAATCAGGGGATTCATTCGAAAAGACTATAGAAAGGATGATGAAGGTTTCAGGAGACAACAAGATACAGCAGGAGAGCGATGACTACTTCAATTTCGGGACCTGCAAGTGGGTCGGCTATGAGGGACTCAGGGCTGATGTCCCTTCAAGGATATGCGTAAAGGACGCGGATAACAACAGCGAGCCCGACTGCCCTTACGGCATGGAGAACAAGGAATGCCAGATAGACAATAATGCGCCTGAAACAACATTCATACTTGATGACATTCCGAGGACGCAGGAAGGAAGGCTGCTGCTCCCAAAGAAGATAGATATTGATTATTACACAGGCGAGAAGGCAAAGGTCTATTTCTGCATAGCAGAGGAAGGAAGCCAGTGCTATCCGAACGAGACAAGCATGTGCGGACTGCAGAAGAATTTTAAAGGCACCTCAGGCGAATACAGCCTGTATTATTTCGCTGAGGATGACAGCCGTAATCTTGAGAACGTGAGCAGTCTGGATGTGACAATCGACACAGGATACCCCTCAGTTGATGCTTCAGAGGAGCTTATCGACGGCAGCGACGGCAATGATTACAAGATAACACTCATTTCAGATGAGCACCTCACCTGCTCAGGGAGGCTGGTCAAGGGCAACGGGGTGCCCACAAGGCCCAAGAACACCCTTGATTTCGAGATTGATGAATCATTCACCAGGGAATACTATGACCTGCAGGATGACAAGTACTATTTTGAGTATGAATGCAGCGACAGAGCGGGAAATACTGTCAAGGACAGGGTATGGCTCAACAGGCAGGGCGATGAGATGGAGGACATAGTCGGCGTGGACACCAACAGGATCCACAACCCGAAACCTTACGGCCCGCTGAAGAGCAACACTGTCACCCTATCAGTTGAGACAGAGGATGAGGCCAGCTGCAGGTACGCCAGATACTTCGGGTCTGTGCCCGGCTTCGATTCGATGAACACCTTCGGAAGTGATAACGGACTGCAGCACACCAGCACAATCAACACCGTGTCCAATGAGTATTATGATTTCATAATCAAGTGCAGGTTTGACGACAACAAGCAGGTGGAGGGCAATGACAATGACAGGATAAGATTCGCTGTGGACAGGAAAGGGCCGGAAGTGGTGCCTGTCACAACCTTTGAGGCATTTGATTTTGATGTGAGCCAGACATGGGGGCGTGACCAGGAGATACGCCTGCAGTGCAGGGACAACTATTTTGAGAAGGTCAAGAAGGTCCTGAACATGGACTTCGGATGCGGGGACAGCATACTCTATAAGAGGAGCATAGGAAGCGATTATGAGGAGATGGAGCTTGATGATGAGGGAATAAGCAAGGAATCGATATACCTCGCTGACACAGGCACGCATACTATCTATCATGTGGCCAACGACACCGGCAACAACACCAATGATGATTTCATAATGATCAGGATAAACAATGATGAGCCTGAGTTTGATGTTGAGGTATACCCCTACCCTATGGGTCCGGGATCAGAGCCCCTCGATTCGATCTCATACGGAGAGTATGTGGTCAAGGTGGATTCCACAAAGAGCCTCAATGACATAAACATGTCCCTTATGGTGGACAATAAGGATATGCCATGGTCATTCCTGCGCAGCGAGAACTTCGGCAAGACGAACTACTTCCTGCTCAGGATACCTTATCCAGAGGAGGGAGGCCTTGAGAGAGACACCACATTCGAGGGCACTGTTGTCGTCACAGGCCTCGTGAAGATGCCCGGCTCTGTCTGCACGCTTGATGAGGTGGATGAGGCCGCGCTCGTAGGCACAGGAGGAAAGGAGATAACAATAAACACAAAGGAGCCCGACATCACCTTCGCTCCTCCCCTCAAGGAATTCAGCAATATGGGGTACCCCCTGAAAAAGAAAGACGGGATGTATTATACCAATGAATCAAGGCTTTTCATAACTGGCAGGAGGGACAATCTCGCTGTGGATGAGGTATGGTTCTACGTGCTGAACGGCGATGATGTGATGGTGGACATGGCCGACCCTCAGAAGACATACAAGTTCACACCTGAAAAGAACGCCGAGCCGGAATCCCTGCTTTCAGAACCTCTGAGCGTCGCGCCCCCTCTCCCGAAGAAGGGAAGCGATGCACTGAACGTGATGCCCCTCACCAGGCACACAGAGCCAGGGAATTACATAAAGATAGACGGAAAGGAGAGGGGCGCCTATGGTGATTACGGCAAGTATTATAAGATCGACTGGGTGGAGAATGCCGGAGGGGGCATAGCGAAGCTGACCCTTGCACAGCCCCTTGAGACAGGCCTTGACTCAAGCGACAAGATCGATGTGTACGCCAGACCTTACCCTAATGACTGGTTCGGCGAGTACATAGACCTTGAGGCGGGCAACAACACCTTCTATGCGAGACCGAGGAGCTCCTCTGGAATAATGCCCCTCCCCGAGGAAACATTCACCATATTCACAGACCCTAATCCCCCTAAAGTGATAAGCCAGACGCCCAACAGGGGGACGACCAAGAATCTCAACACGCCGATATCAATCGTGGTGAGAGAAGGGATAAAGGAATCACTGCTGGACATGGATTCGGTAAAGCTGGAGTTCAATGGTGAGAAGATAACAGAGGATGATGACTCATTTACGATAAACAAGTACAACATGAGTTCGTTCATCTTCTACGAGATGACCTACATGCCTCCGGAGCCGCTGGGGGACGGCACATATACTGTGAATTTTGAGGGGAAGGATAATGCAGGCCACTCCCTTACTGAAACAGAGCGGGCAAGCCCTTCATGGAGTTTCACAATAGACACCAAGGCGCCCTCCACCCCTAAATTTGAGATAGAGAACGGCACGTTCTTCAACGGCATGTGGTACATAAACAGGTCGCCGCACTTCACCATCGAGTTCGCTGACGGCGACAATGTCGATATAACCGCCATCTATGAGGACCAGCCCTTCGCAGGATTCAATGTGGGCACGGACTGCGAGTATATAAGGAACAAGAGCCATGATAACCTGTACAAGTGCGTGTTCGACCCTCCCCTCCGGCCCACTCAGCTTGAGAGTTCCGGGCAGAGGTTCATAGACGACACATTCCAGATAATAGTGGAGGCGTACAAGACCCTTGGAAGCGGGGAGAAGAGCCCCACAGGCACATACTATCTCGACCCGCTGGTGATAGATAACATAACCCCTGCTATAAGAAGCGTCACCTACCCGGAGAGGGTGAAGGTTGATGGTGATGTGAACATAAGGACTCACATAAGCAACGAGTTCCATGACCTGAACGGATCACTCAACGGGACGATTCTCTTTGACGGCCGCAGTTTTGACCTTGAGCAGACGAACCGCATGGGCAGCCTGTACGAATTCAAATGGCACACCCCTTATTACGACGTGTCGGAATCAGACAAGAAAGAGATAAACAGGAACGCCACCCTTAAGATATCGGATTATGCAGGCAACTACAACACCACAAGCCTGAACATCACTGTAGATATGAAGGTCCCTGACATAGAATCGATGCATGTCAGCGTGCTGCCCACCATAAAAGAGCAGATGGGGGAGTACAGGACAAGATACACAAGCGTAATAGTGAGAGGCAATTTCACTGAGGATGACATAAGCGAGATATTCATCATCCCCGGAAGCTATGTGCCCGGCCAGAACACCTATGATAATGTGAGCCAGAAAGCCGACATATATGACCATAATTTCATGGTTGATATGAAGATCAACGGTACGGTAAATGAGACCATATTGAACAAGATGAATGTGTTCCTGGTTGACAGGGCAGGCTATAAGGTGTTCCTGCCACTGGATGTTATCGCGGACCTTGAGCCTCCCACCGTAGTGAGCAGCAGGGTGAGTTAGCAGGATGATCACCCTCGCAATCCCTGTTGGGTGATGCTGGCGCCTGCAGGCATATGATTAAATTTTATGATCTTTTATCTTAAGGGACAATCAGGATAATCTTTACAGAATGAGGGCGATAATGAAAAAGAGGTGGACAGTATTAATCCCTGTATTCCTTGCTGTGGCCCTGGCAGCAATAGCAAGCGCGCAGGATGACACAGGAAACGGGGACTCCCAGCAGGATTTCACTGAATGCTCTGACGGGATTGATAATGATGGTGATGGTTACATAGACATGGTGGATCCCGGCTGTGAGGATGAGGAAGACGACAACGAGACTGATCCTGCGGAAGTTGAGGGCACTGAAGGTGAGGACACTGAAGCGCCCTCTGCAGACACAAGCGACGTCAAGACAATAACATACTCAGTCAATCCTTCTATAGAGGTTGTATTCACCGAGAATGTGAAACTCACCAGCGCGCAGATGTATGCGGTCAATGAGGAGACAGAATCGATGATGGCGATAGGCCAGAACCCTCCGCCGCTCCCCATACGGAACGAGACGACCAATAATGTGGTAACAGTACAGCCCCTCATGAACCTCCCAAACGGCCTCTATGAGCTGGAGCTGGTGGTGGAGGACAGGGTGGGGAACAAAGCTACAGTGAAGAAGAGATTCATAATAAACGTGCCCACCACGAACATGAGGATAACAGAACCGAGACTGGGCGTGGCCAAGAACAGGAACAAGAACCTTACGATAAACACATCAAGGAACGGCTACCCTGAGAAGACAGAATGCAAGATAACCACCTCCCCTTATGTTTACAGTTTTGATTCAGACGCTCTCGTGCCTTTTGACCTTCCGCTCAAAAAGCCGAGCGCATGGCACAGGATAGAGGGATTCTTCAAAAGAGCGGATTTCAGGGACTCGGCAGCTTTCTACATACTCTGCCTTGATGAAACCTGGGACAGGGTGAACAGGGAAAGGTTCGAGATATATGTGGACACCACTCCCCCTTCGATAACAGACTTCAGTTTCAACCCTCCCAAAGTCATCGAATACCCTCCTTTTGAGAACAGGCTGAGGGTCTTCCTGAACATAACCTCCAATGAACCGGTGATATGCAGGTACTCATTCAACGAGAGCATGGAATATGAGGATATGAAGGCATTTCCGGTCTTTGACAGGTATGATTTTGATGCTTACACAAGAAGGAACAACACTGTCAAGCGCTACCTTCCCGAAGTCAGCCCTGCAGAGTATGATTTCTACGTGCAGTGCGAGGACAGGGCGGGATGGAGAACCGATAAGATAAAGAAGACGCTGGAGGTCGACCTGTCAGCAGCGATAGGCATACAGGTGAGGGAGCCGGAAAAGCACACCACCAACACAAGCATAACATTGAGGCTTGACACCAGGAAGAGGGCCGTGTGCCAGGCAGGCAACAGCACAGACGACCTCCATGCGATGAGCTCATCCGCGAGCGCCCAGTCGCACAGCTATTACCTTGGGGAGTTCAGCGACGGAAGATACAGCTATAAGATAAGATGCACCAGCGAGGCAGTGGGAGTCCTCTACACCCAGGAGCAGGAGATGGATTACACATTTGTCATAGACAACACGCCCCCCTCAGCGCCGAACATAAGCGGCTCAACAGTCACATGCTCCCCTGAAAAATTTGAGTTTTCCCCCCCTATCAGCCTCAAGGCCACAGACGAACAGTCGCAGATCAGCCATTACCTGTACAAGATAGAGACAAGCTCGGGCCTTCTGGTCAACTGGACAGAGACCGACAGGCTGATAAGCGTCATTGATGAGGATTATGAGGGCGATGACCTCAATCTTTCGCAGGCCACCTCCTACAATTTCATGGCCAAAGCGGTCAATGGTGCAGGGGTGGAGGGCAGTGAAACGAGCGTGACCATCGTTTATGACCCTGAAGACCTGGCCTGCTTTGAAAAGGATCCTCCCATAGTTGTATTCGACAAGAACCAGACAGAGGGGAAGACAGTCGTGAATATATATTGCGAAGACGAGAGCGGCTGCGACAATGAATCATTCTACTACGGGCTGTGCGATACAGAGGAATGCAGCCCCTCCACAAAGCTTGATTATCCTTTCAGCCTTGATGTCTTCAGCAACAAGTACCTCGCCTACAATGTGAGCGACATACACGGCTACACAGCCACAGGGACAGAAAAGATAGAGGTGGAGGAGGGCGACAACTGCAATAACGGAGTCAGGGATGGAGAGGAGACAGATGTTGACTGCGGCGGCAGCTGCAAGGGGTGCGGCCTGAACCAGAGCTGCGGCGTGAATGCTGACTGCGAGTCCAATTTCTGCATGAACGGAACATGCGCAGAACCCACCTGTGATGACGGGATAAAAAACGGGCCTTACGGCAATGAGGAGACCAGCACAGACTGCGGAGGCCATTGCGGAGCAACCTGCGGGCTCAACCAGACCTGCAATAATGATGGGGATTGCATAAGCGGATTCTGCAATCCTGACAATGACACATGCCAGACCCCCACCTGCGAGGACGGCTATCAGAACGGTAACGAGACAGGGGTTGACTGCGGAGGGGACTGCTTCACTGACTGTGATGACAAGGACGGAGACGGCATAAAGGATGTGTGGGAGGATGAATACTGCGGAGGGGACTGCGATCCTGAAGCTGACCCTGATAAGGACGGCCTGACCAATATCGAGGAGTACAGGCTCAAGACAGACCCCACAAGAGGGGATACTGACGGCGACGGCTATTCCGACGGTGATGAGAAAGAAGCGGGCACCGACCCATTGGATGATCAGGACTATCCGAGCAGCGTCATAGGGATGCTGTTGCTGATAATTGGAATAGTGATGGCAGGAGGGGGGGCAGGTTACCTCGCCTACAAAAAATATTATCTGGAAGCACCAAAAGCGGGCGCAGCAGCGCCCATGTCTCAGGCAGGTGCAGGGGGGGCCGCCCAGCAACAGCAGAAGACACCACAGCAGATCGAGGAAGAGAGAAGGAGAGCCGCGGAACAGCAGAGGAGGGAGATGGAAAGGAGAAGGAAAGCGATGGAGCAGAGGCAGAAGAAGCTCGCAGCGCTCAGGCAGAAGATGGCAGAGAAAAGAAGGAAAGAGGAGCAAAAGAAAAAGGAACAGAGAAAAAAGATATTCAGCAAATTCTCAGGAGGAGAGGAAACTGAAAAAGAAAAGACAGGAGAGCGGGAAGAAAAGAAGGCCCCGGCAGGAGAGGAAGCGAAGAAAGGGCCGGTAAAGGAACCATCAGGATCAGAGGGTGTGAAAAAGATCAGCGGAGCGAAAGAAGAGCCTGCACAAAAAGAGGGGACAGGAGAGACTCCAACCCCTGAAAAACCCGAAGGAGGCTGGCTCTCATTCAACAAGCTCAAGGACCGGCTGAAGGGAGGCAGCAGTAAGAAGGAAAAAAGGGCCGCACAGGGAGAGGAGAAGCAGACTCCGCCCCCTGAGAGAAGCGGCAAAAGCGGCCTTGAATCAATAGCCGGCTCAGGAAGCGGAGGACAGGAAAGCGCGGAGAAAGATGACATCTTCCATGAGATGGAGGAGAGCATCTCTGAAGGAGGGGCCGCAGAAAAGGAGGAAGACATCTATAAAAAACTTGATGAGGCCACTGGCGGGAATAAGAAGGAAAAAAAGAAGAGAGAGGGAAAAGAGTAATAGCGGGAGATGATGACAGGGAAAAGGAAAGGCCAGGTGGGTATACAGTTCAACTGGATCTTTGTGATAATCGCGGGAGCCCTCATACTCGGCTTCTTCGTGATGGTCGTGCAGAAGCAGAGGGAGGTTTCCGAGAGAAAGCTCGCCACTGACCTGCTCGCGGACCTTGACATGATAATAACAGGCCAGGCAGTGAGCCCCGGCTCATCAAAAACACTTGACATGGCGGAGCTGGAGCTCTCATTCACCTGCAATGATTACTCAATAATGGATGTTCCCCGGACGAGCGGCAACGCCATAATATTCTCGCCGTCGCGCATGAAAGGCAGGACGCTGCTGGCCTGGACACTGCCGTGGGACATGCCCTACAGGACCGCCAATTTTATATACATGACAGTACCGGAGATAAGATACTTCATAGTGGATCCTGCCCAGAACAACGGCATGGACAGCTTCGGCATAAAGGATGATTTCCCTGACAAGGTCGATGCTGCTGTGGTTAGGACCACACCGGACTCTTATGAGGATTACCAGCGCGTGAGGCTTGTTTATTTCCAGGAACCGCAGGACCCAGAGATGCCGCTGCCGTCCCCCGCCCTTGAGGATTTCGCTGATGAGCAGGTCTCCGCGCTGTATATTGAATCACTCGATGACAACGAACTAAAAGAAGAGGATTTTGATGGTAATGCTGTCATCCATTTCTATAGGAAGGAAGAGGATTCCCTTGTCAAAAAGGGAACGTGGGGGGCAATGGGCAAGGAGACAATATACGGAGCTATCTTCTCGGATGATTATGAGCTTTACATGTGCAACATACAGAAAGCACTGAAGAAACTTGAAGTGGTAACAGGAGTGTATGGGGAGAGGGCCAGCAGCGTACTGGAAGGCCTCCCTGACGGCGACCCATGCTCTCCCTATTACACAAACGAGCCTTTTGAAGGCATCATAGAATCAATCACAGGGGACGAAGTGCGGATCGGGAACCTATTTGAGTACAAGAAGCGGATAGAGAAGCTGAATGACAGGACCATATTCGCCTCCTGCCCGGCGATATACTGAAATGAAGAAAACAAGATTCAAACAAGACTTTTGAGGGAATGATACAGTGAAAAGACCAGGAAAACAGGCAAGGAAGAAGGGCCAGATGAAATCCTTCGAGTCAGTCGCGGTGCTGATAATATTCTTCATACTCGTGGGCCTGGGGCTGATGTTTTATGCGGGAGTCCATAAGACATCCCTCAAGCAGAAATATGCAGAGAGGACCGAGCAGGAGGCGGTGAAGATAGCCATGAAAGTCTCCTATCTCCCCGAGGCATTATGCAGCAAGAGGGGCATCGTGGAGGACGACTGTTTTGATGTCTACAAGCTCAACGCGATAACAGACTGGATCAATGAGGATGAGAGGATGTTCCTTCATTATCAGGGTGATTTCAGGGAGAGCGTGATAACAATAAAACAGGTGTTCCCACCCGGAGGGAAAGCATACCAGCTGTATGAGAACAGACCGCCGGAAGAGAACATGAACAGTTATTACATAATCCCCACTTATGTCCCTGTCTCACTGAAGAATTCATCAAGGGACAAGGAATATACAATGGGTGTGCTCAATGTGACAATGTTCGTGCCGAAAGTCTGATAAGCTAATGGCAGAATGGAGTGCGACATGAAAATGATTGAACGGATGAACAAGAGCAGGAAGGCGCAGATGGAGATGATAGGCCTGGCTATAGTGGTTGTGCTCCTTGTGGTTGGGATGGCATTCGTGTTCAAGGCCCTGACAAAAACGCCTGAGAGGGCTCATGAGGAATTTACCAAGGAGCAGACCGCCCAGAGCATACTCATCTCGATAGGAAGGTCTGTCACAGGCTGCAGGGAAATGGACCTCACAGAGCTGATGCAGGACTGCGCTGACAATGTGAATGACGCGGAGGATCTGGAGCTGGGTAAGGGAGGGAGAGTCCAGTGCGGGAGCAAGGGCAGCTGCATCTATGTTAATGACTCCCTGAAATGGATCTTCAGGAAAACTCTTGAGGTGCAGAGACTGCCCTACAGGTTCACCCTCTACAAATCATCGCTGGACAACCCCATCCTGTACATGGACTACGGGCCTGGAAGGATGCCTCCCTGCAATGATTATAACATAAAGCAGAGGAGATATTATAATGTGGAGAAGCCGGGAGAGCTCACCCTCCCCCTCCCGTCAGGCGGCACTGTCTATGCCAGGCTGGATATATGCACAAGAGAGTGATGAAATGCCTGGGAGGGGCATCAAACGCATTATTTAAATGCTGAAAAGGCTGAAGCCACCGAAAGCTTTATAAATAAAGATACTATTGATTTGCAAAAGAGTTCAGGAGAGAATCCCTGAAGAACCCACGCGTTTGCACTAATAAATAACCCCAAAACAGAGGTGTGATAATGGCTTTCAAAAAAGGCGACCTTTCTATAAACATCGTGATAATAGCAGTCATCGCATTGCTGGTTCTTGTCGTACTGTCATACATATTTGTGGGAAAGATAAGCCAGACAAGACAGGGGATTGACAGCTGCGAGAACGCAGGCGGCGAATGCAAGGCGATGTGCGACGCTGACGAAAGGCAGCTGGACAAGGACTGCGACAAGAACGGAAACGGAGAGTACAATGAGGGGCCCCTTGAAGATGGTATCTGCTGTCTTGAGATATGACAGAATACCACACTTTTTTCCGTTTGACCCACACACTTTTGATGCCGACGAGGTGATGCATGAGTTCTCAAACTAATGGCCTGCTGAAGAACAGAAAAAGCCAGGGTATGACCATAAAAGTAATAATAATCACAATCCTCGCTCTCGCGGTCGGTTTCGTGGTCATTTACATGAATATAGGCAAAACAGCCAAAGCGGCACAATTCAGCTGCTCAATACCTCTCAGCTCGAAAGAGGGATACTGCGTGGAGGATAAGGATGATTGCGACGGAACCATACACCCTCTGGCAGAGGGCTGTCCTGAAGAGAAGCCATCATGCTGTCTCGGCAGCAAGAAGGACAGGGAAGAGATAGAGGAAAAGACCGGCGGAGAAGACGCGGAAGAGAAAGATAAGGTGGCGAGCGTCCAGTTCTGGATAAAGGCATCAGCATCAAATGAGGATATAGCTTTCGAACCTTCTGATGAATTCGCCAGATATGGCAGGGCGTACGGGAGAACGTACAAAGGCACCACCCTTGAGATGCAGGCAAGAGGGATTGATATTGTGGATTACTGCAGAATAAGCATGTCAGATAAATCAAAGTCAGGGAAGTGCAGCGAAACAAAAGGGCCGGTCATAAGCCACACATTCGATAACCCTGGAAGTTATAAGATAAGAGTGAGCGGATACGAGAAAGAGGGAGGGGAGGAGATGGCTATGACCCAATTCACCATGAAAGTTATGGAGGAGGAAAAATGAAGAAAGGCATGGAGCTTTCCATGAACACCATAATAATCGCGGCCATAGGGCTGATGGTGCTCGTGGTCCTCGTCATGATATTTACAGGAAAGATGAGCGATATAAGACAATCGACAAACAAGACAGAATCCCAGTTCAGCCAGGAAAGATGCGAGGTTCCGGGAACAGGGAGGGAATGCATGATTAGCGAGGATGCCTGTAAGAAAAAAGGAGGCTTTGTCTACTCAGAGCCTGAAGGGGGCTGGAGCGACTGCTCCTCAATAGAGGTGTGCTGCTCAGGGTGAACAGATGAGATGGATGAATAAAATGCACAATAAAGGCGATTTGAAGACTTACATGGTGGTACTTCTTGTTGCCATAGCCATAGGCCTTGTGATCATCCTGATAACAGGAGATACATTCGAAGGCGCGGAGAGGTTTACGGTGGGCTGCTATGGAAAGCCGGGTTTTGAATACAAATGCGCCGATGAGATAAGGGAAGGGCAGGCCTCCTGCCCTAGAGGGGGATGGACTGTCGATCCCTCAAAGAAATGCGAAGAGACTGAGGATAACGAGGAAGTGGAATGCTGTTACAGGGCAAAATGATATCTTCTCAGAGACCTGAAGAACCAAAATATTTAAAACAAAT
>JAWOBY010000004.1:0-6505 GCA_046484055.1 Candidatus Woesearchaeota archaeon
AGTGACTGTGTATGCGGATGCTCCTGACGCAGCCACAGCTAGGATGAAAAAAAGCATTATTGCACTTAATGCCATTCCTGTGTTCCTGTCCATCTTGGTTCTATGATTCATTTTATCATCTCTGCATTTATCATGTGCTGTGTTCATGCCAGTGTTTTTCAGTCAGCTAATTCGCATCTCCTCCGCCTGTGTGCGATCCGCCTCCTGAAGGTGACGAGCTGCTGTCTGAGGAACTGTCTCCCTGTGTCGCGCTGTAGATGCCAAATCCCGCAAGGCCTGCGAACACTACGCCGCCGAGTATGCATGCGGTCATGTTCTCGTCGCTCCTCATGCACCAGTTCTTTTCTTTGTCATCCTTTGGCTCAGTCCTGCCTGCGGTGTCAGCCTCCTGTTTCTCTTCCTTCACTCCCGCTTCTGAAGAATCTCCTGAATCTCCTGTCTTACCGGAGGTGCTAAGTCTCGGCTCTGTTACCTTGTCGGGCAGGTCGAGGTATTTGAGAGCTGTGTCAGGTATCCTCACCATTGTATCATTCTTCCAGTAGATGTGGCCCCAGTTTGAGCCGTGCCTGTCATTCTTGTCTCTTCTTGCGACAATTCCCTTGTATCTTGATGGGTTTGTGCCGAGGTCAGGGCTTGCGTAAGCTGTTTCCTCAAGGTTCCCTTCGCCGTCAACTGCGAGTATGAATCCCTGCCAGTCCCCTCTCTCCGCCTGCTTTATGAGCGGATGGTTCTCAAGGTCTCCCTTGTCCTTAACTTCTATGACTTTGTAGTTGTCTGAGATGTATCCTGTCACGCCCTGGTCTCGCATGTAATTGGTCAGGACTTCAACAACCATTGGCATCTCTTCCTTATTGTCTCCCAGCCCGAGATCATTGAGGAAATCATCGAACTGGAGGTACTGCCAGCCGTGTGTCTTGTCCCTTCCTGATGGATCGTTCTCAGGATTCCTGAGTATCCACCAGAAGTTGTCCCCGTCCCATCCGTGGTAGGTGACTGCCCCTCCAAACCTGCTTTTGTATGTCCTGCTGAAATGATTGTGAGCTCTCTCTTCGAGTGTGAGGCCGTTGTTTCCGCTTTTGTCTCCTCCGTTTTCCTGCTTGCCTGCTTCCTTCTGCCCGTGTTCTGCTGCAGGCTCTGTCTTATTATCTATGCCCGGCTGGTTTGAGGCTGCGCATCCCCCTAATCCCATTCCGAGGGCTGTGAGAAGCGCCACTCCCTGTTTGCTGTATTTCTTACAGACTCTGCTGCCGTAATCCTTTATAGAATCAATAAATGAATTATCATATCCTTCTAATCCTTCATCTCCTGGTTTGTATGCCTGTTTGTATTCTGGTACCATTTTTTGGCCTCCTTTCACTCATTTTTTTCGTGTTTGCTTGTAGAGCGCTTTTTTTTAATGCCCTGAATCCATATCTCCGGAAATCCTGCGGCGTATCCGGAGGATTTACTATGTAGAAGTAATAACTACTATTTAAATGTTTTGGTTTTGTTGCTATTCTACAGTAAATACTTTTTGGGAGAATAAGCGAAAATGCTCTTCTTCTGCCCTCTCATGTTTCAAAACCTTTATAAAACACTTGGGTTTTTCACACCCGCACAGGATTGTCAGTATATTATCACAGCTTTATTATCACGGTTTTACAATAGGGTACTCAGATACAACAGGATATACAGGGGTGTGCATGGCAAAAGGATCAAAAGAGGAAGACCTTGCAATAGACTTCAGCCAGATAGGCAGGAAGATCTCAGGCCTGTTCCAGTCAGGGAAACCCCAGGGCAGCAGGAAGCACAGCAAACGCTCAGGCAGTAAAAAGGCCGAAAGCGGCGATGAGGCAGGCCAGGGCGAGGAGTTCGCCATTGACATCCGGAAAGCAAAGGATTTCATAATAAAGCACAAAGTCCTTCTTCTGATACTAATCCCTCTTTTCCTGGCAGTATTCTTCAGGGCATACCCAATCTATCTCCCTGTGACAGACGACTGGGCGGAGAATTCAGTCCAGAACTACTTCAAGGACCAGATCACTCAGAGGGTAAACCAGCAGTACCCCAATCTGCCGCCTGAGAACAGGAAATCAATAATCAATGAAAACCTGCAGAAAGTTATGGATCAGGAGCAGGAGATGTATCAGCAGCAGGTGAGCCAGCTCTCGGAGAACTTCAAGTCCAAGTTCCAGACAGAGGATGGGCAGACATACCTCCTTGCCATAGACCCGTGGCAGTGGTACAGGTATTCAGGCAATATAATCGATCATGGTTACCCCGGCGATTACATAAACGATAGCGGAGTCATGATAGACGACCATATGCTCGCCCCGATAGGAAACAAGGTGGGTGATGAGCTCCACCCCTACATCGGTGCATACTTCTACAAGTTCCTCCATCTCTTCAACAGCGACATAAGCCTGATGACCGCATTCTTCCTCCTCCCGTTGATTATCGCGTCACTGGCGGTCATACCCGCTTTCTTCATAGGCCGTAAGCTTGGCGGCCTCCTCGGAGGGCTCTTCGCCAGCATACTGGTAGCAGTCCATCCCTCGGTCCTGGGCAGGACAGCGGCAGGATTCGCTGACACAGACCCGTACAACATACTGTTCCCCCTCCTGATATTCTGGCTCTTCTTCGAGGCGCTTGACGCAGAGGACAGGAAAAAGACGATTATCTACTCACTCCTTGCTGGAGCGGCAACAACAATCTTTAGTTCCATCTGGTACGGCTGGTGGTACATATTCGACTTCCTCGTGGCGGCAGCAGTAATCTACATGATATACCTGCTCATAACACACAAGGAAAGCCTGAAGGACATGATAAACCTCAGGAAGGATGCTAAGAGGACCGCGGGCAACACAGCATTCATAGCGCTGATATGTTTCATCGCCGTCACCTCCATCCTTGTAGGCATCTTCACAGGCACATCCGATCTCAGCTCAATATACCAGCAGCCCATAAACTTCCTCACAATAAAGGAATCCGCATCCTCAACACTATGGCCCAATGTCTTCACCACAGTGGCCGAGCTCAACGAAGCATCATTCAAACAAATCATCAACTCATTAGGGGGCAGGATGCTTTTCGCCATAAGCCTGCTGGGGATAATACTCACCCTCACGCTCCGGAAGGAAGACAAGAGGGATGTCAAGCACGCGATAATACTCATAATATGGTTCGCAGGAACCATATACGCCAGCACAAAAGGGATAAGGTTCACCCTGCTCCTGGTGCCCGCTTTCTCCATAGCGATAGGCGCTGCCGCAGGAATCATATACGACCGCCTGTCAGGATGGATATCGCGGGAGCTCAACATAAACCGGAAACTCACCAATCTCGTAATAATAATACTCCTCGCCATGATTCTCATAGGCCCGATAAAATCAGCAGGAGCCACTGCAAGGAAAGAAGTGCCGAGCATGAACGACGCATGGTACGACTCGCTGACAAATATAAAAGAGCAGTCCAGCGAGGACGCGATAATCAACAGCTGGTGGGACTTCGGCCACTGGTTCAAGGCAGTAGCTGATCGTGCGGTAACGTTCGACGGGGCATCCCAGAACAAGCCGCAGGCGCACTGGATAGGTCGCGTCCTTCTAACAGATGATGAGGATGAGGCCATAGGCATACTCAGGATGCTTGACTGCGGAGCCAACACGGCATTTGATAAACTCAACAAGGATACAGACAGCACAATGAATTCTGTGCAGCTCCTGTATGACATAATAGTCCTGGACAGGGAGGGGGCAAAAGAAAGGCTTGAAGAGGAAGGGATTGAGAAAGATATCATAAGCAAGGTTTTGGAGAGGACACACTGCCAGCCCCCTGAGGACTACTTCATAACATCAGAGGACATGGTAGGCAAGGCGGGAGTATGGGGCCACTTCGGCTCCTGGAGCTTCGAGAAGGCAAAGATATGGAGGGACCTCAGGAAGCAGGACTCCGACGAA
Source organism: Candidatus Woesearchaeota archaeon (assembly GCA_046484055.1). GTDB lineage: Archaea > Nanobdellota > Nanobdellia > Woesearchaeales > UBA12501 > JAWOBY01. The sequence continues at coordinate 3,936 of JAWOBY010000004.1, forward strand.
GCTGTGGAGTACATGACAAGCAGGTTCGGATATTCCGAGAGCAGGGCAGAGGACCTTTATTACGAGACCCAGAGCATAACCAGTGAGAAGGATGCGAATGACTGGATAAGCCCCTGGCCTGGTTACGCGGGATTCACCTCATGCCCAAGGATACAGGACCGGAACAATACCATACAGTGCGTCTTTAACATGAAGCAGAGGAAGCTGCCTGTACAGGTGGACCTCGGCACAATGGAAGCAGTGATAAAGACATCAAAGGAGGATATGCATCCTGCATCCATGAGCTACACAAAGGACGGCGAGTTCTTCCTGAAGGAGTACGAGAACGGCACAATACCCTACTCTGTGGCTCTCGTGGAGCAGGACAATAATCATCAGGCAGTCCTCATGTCACCGGAGCTTGAGGCCAGCATGTTCACCAGGCTCTTCTACCACAACGGGACGGGCCTTGATCACTTCGAGAAATTCGACCACAGGAGGGATGTACAGGGCCAGAATATCATAACGTGGAAGATAGATTGGAGGGGTCAGACAGGACCCTGATCACAGCGGAATCCTAGCCAGGAGAATCATAAGGGCTCCTCACATCAATGATCCTCGGAGCAGCCACATTCACATAAACAGCAGTTGTCCTTATGTCAGCATGCCTGCCCTTGTTGCCCTCAAAAACCGGAATGGTTCCGGGCAGAATCACTTCTTTCTATAACCAAAAATCTTATTGTGCTCATTGTGGTCCATGAATTCCAGGATAAATGCTATAATCCTGACCTCATCTCCGATAATAGTGTATAATAATCTCCAGTATCCCACAAGCTCAGCCCTGAATATCCTGTCTGTGCCGTACCTATCGGATGTGCTCTTTGAGATGTATTTTCTGGGTATAAGGTCGCCATAATAAGGATTAGCCTTGATATTTCTCAGGACATTATTGATGGATGACAGCAGCTGGGAATAGGTAGGCTTCCTGCTGGATTTCCTTCTGTCAGCCACAAGCTCCTGAAGTTCCTTGTACCCCTTATACGCGTCTTCATCAAACTGCACAGAAACTTCCTTGTCCATTTTACATGACTGTTACTCCCCTCTTCAGATTTGACCTCAGTTTCCTGCTTATATCTTCCCTGTATATCCAGATTATGCCCTCTTTCAGGACTGCGATCTTTCCGCTCTGCTCAAGGTAGGAGAGTATCACATTCAGGGTAGGCCTCATCACCTTCTTTTCAAGCCTCCTGTCTATCTCGTTCTTTGAGAGGGGATCTTTTGCATTCCTGATTATGTTCTCCACGCTCAGAATAGTGTCCAGTCTTGGATAATGGAGCACCTGCTTAGCCATGTTATCACCATATAAGTTTATATTATAGTATAAACTTATATCATATATAAATGTTTCTGTTTTCTGCAGTCCTGAGAATCCAGTTTCTGAGGCATCCATATTTCAGCAGGTATCAGTATCTTTTTTATGCCTTGCCCGGAATTTTCCGGATGGTTTCCGGCCAGAACAGGCCGCAGGCCAGCAAAAACCCTCAAATGAGAACCCAAGCATAAGGCCAATCTGCGTACTCTAAAGCCCAAAAACGGCCTCCATCGCATAGGGTGTTATATACAATTGCTCAGGGCAAATTTTACTCAAATAATCCTCTAATCTTATTTAGATAATACTCAGAACTTTTTTCGATGGTCTGTTGAGAAACCCTCTCCAATCTCATCAAAACTTTGGATAATAAATAGACATCAGCAACTTCTCTAAGAAATTTCTCTTTATTACAAATAGCGCAATACCTCTTCTTTCAAGTTGGGGATGTAGCGCTATTTGTATAGAAAATCCCGACTAAAGTCAGGGATTTTCAGACTTGCAAAAAAATTTGCAAGTAAGGCTTAAAATGTGGCCATCTATAATGCAAGCCCGTAATACTTTGAGCTTTGCTCAAAGGGGAAGAAATCCGAAGGATTTCAACACCCCTGCCTTCAGGTAGGGGGTAGGGCTTGCTTATCAAATAATGGTCACATTTTAATTATTATTCTTATCCTTCTTCAAGTTTCTCAGTTTATCCATATGAATTTCAATTCTTTCAATTAAATGAGAAAAAAGTTCTTCATCATTGAACCTATTTCTGTAAATTTTCAATATCTCATCTTCAAAGTCCATATTAATCGGATCATCTTAATCTTTTAATAATTTGCCCTTTCACAGATCCTCCGGGCCTTCGGCTCTCGGCCTTCGCTTCGCTCACGACTTCATTAGATCCCTACGTTATATTCCACTGATCCCAAACCCAAAATCTATAAAATCAAATCTACAAGCCTATGATAATGAGACACGGAGAACACCATCAACACCAAAGAAAACGAATTCATGTTAAGCATGAAAAATATCCCATCCAGATAATAAATAAAATTATTGGATGATGTTTGCATGCTTTTTTCGGTCGTTATGCCCGCAACCACACAATTCCGCAAATCTATAAAACATATTTTTATTTGAAAATTGCGCAGGGTTTAAAACCCCGCACTTTAGTGCGCAATGACCAAAAATGGAACATTTTTGGCACGCCAGAAACCTTTTGTTTCTGAGC
>JAWOBY010000052.1:0-5776 GCA_046484055.1 Candidatus Woesearchaeota archaeon
ATACCGTTTCTACGCCTCTTTTTTATAATTATCTGTCTGTATTGTTTATAAAGTTTTTGGTGTTCATCGGGTGCGTTTAAAAAGTCCTAGAAAATAAGAAAGAATGTTGTGGGCGATGGCCCTGCAGTATATTTCTGCTCTTTGTGCAGAGATTTTTACAGAGCTGACGCTAGGTCCGAATTTGCATTTCATTGCTTTGAATACTGCTTCAACATTCTCTCTTCTGTGATATCTCTTGTGATGCGTGTAGATCTGGTTTTGCCTTCTTAGACTGTTTCTTTTGTGTCTTGACCTGCCATAATCTCTCATGGGTATGCAGCATTTGATTTTCCTTGCGTGGCAGAACCTATGCAAGGAATCAGCATCATAACCCTTATCTGCAACAATCCAATCTGTTTTTGGCAGTCTTCTCACAAGGTATTCCGCATCTTTGATATCATGGGCGATTGTGGCTCTCAGTCTGAGAGCCACAATCTTCTTGGTTCTCGTGTCTACTGCAATCGATAGTTTAAGAGGGATATCAACAGGGTAAGGCTTGTCTATCCTTCTATAATAATAAGGGCTGGGCAAGGGACGGGACATACCTGTCCCGTCAAGAGCTACTATGTAGCTCTTGAAATCTCTAGTGGCATTAAGTATCCTTGGCCACAAGGTAAACCTTATTCTGTTCATACAATGCCACAAGGCAGAATAACACGGGCATCTGATCCCTAACGCCCTTAAAAGCCTGGAAAGCCTCCTGTAACCCAATTTGCACTCTTGTTTCACAACTAAAGCCAAAATATGGTCAGCAAACAAATACTTTTTAGGCCCAAAATGGTGCAACCATCTTGGACAGCCAATTCTCTTAAGAATTCGCTTAATTTTATTAACCAGCTTCTCTTCTTTTTCCATGGTGGGGTGCGCTCCCCACCCCCGTAAGGCCCTAAAAAGGCCTTCGGGTTAATAAAACTTGAGATTTTAAACGCACCCTGTTATCTTGGGTCTGTCCCAAATCTCGCTTTTCCTGAGGAAAAGCTCGGGTCAGCGGCCGGCTCGCGCCCGCTTCCCCTATCTAAAGCTGACATCTCCCGTAGGGAGCGACCCCTCTGTCAGCCTGATCTTTCAGATAGAAAGCGCTCACGATATTGGCGCTGACCTTCACTTGGGACAGACCCTGTTATCTTCTGGTGCTTTATGATTCTTACAATTATGGGGCCTGAGGTCTTTTCAGCGCTTTTGAAAGAGAAAACATTAAAAAAGCTGTTGGTCCTTACTATCCTCAATCAAATCATGAGGTACATGCCCCTGTAGCTCAGCGGCCGGAGCAGCTGCCTCGAGCCGGCCTGTCAAACGGAAGACACTCCGGCGGGCAATAAGCAGCAGGTCGGGGGTTCAAAAATCAGGCGAAAGATCCTCTGAAACAGAAGAAAAACAAGAAGGGAGAACGCGTCTGCTTGAACGTCCCCCCAGGGGCTTATACTCCTCTATCTGTAAGACTAAAAACTCGGCCGTGTGAGGATGATTCTGGTACCCAAGCATTCTGTGGCTCCATCCTCTTCATGGCTAATCAGAAATCCTCTCAAGAGCGTCTCCCAGTTTCCTGAAACTGGTGCCGAAGCTTTCCCAGTCATTCTCCTGCATGGCATCCAGTATCGCATCGTAATGATCCTGCGCCTGCTGTATGAGGTCATATTCAGGGGCCTTTCTCTCATCGCCTTCCTCGATGCCTGCCCCTCCGGACCCTTCAGGGGCCTTGCCGAAAAGGACCTCCAGAGCCGTGTCAAGATTCTTCTCCATGACAACCCTCTCCCCGTCTGACACCAGGACGCGCTTCATCTGGGGCAGCTGGCCCTGCTCTGCCTGAAGGTATAATGGCTCTATGTATATTACGCTTTCCTCAATGGGTATGACAAGGAGGTTGCCCCTTATCACGCCGGAGCCGCGCTGCGACCAAAGCGTAAGCTGCTGCGAGATCTCAGAATCCTGATCGAAGGTGGCTTCCACCTGCGAGGGCCCGTATATAAGCTTATCCTTCGGGAACTTATACAGGAACAGTTTGCCGTAATCATCCCCATCCGAGCGCGCTGCAAGCCATGATATCATGTTATCCTTCCTTATGGGCGTGAAAGGCATAAGAAGGACGAACTCCTCCTTCTCCTCATCAGGGAGCTTCATGATTATGTAATACGGCTCCACCCTTATCTGCTGGCCTGTGCCGTATATCTCCTTGGGTATCTCCCACGCGTCCTCCTTGTTATAGAAGACGACAGGGTCATTCATGTGGTAGTCAGAATATATCGAGGATTGTATCTTGAAAAGCCATTCAGGATATCTTATGTGGTCTTTCAGGCCTTCAGGCATCGTTTTGAGGGACTTGAACTGCTGCGGGAATATCCTTGCATAGGTGAGGATCATCGGGTCTTCAGGATCAGCCACATAGTAGGAGACAGAGCCGTGATATGCATCAACCACTATCTTGACAGAATTCCTGGCATAATTTATGTCCTCTCTTTCCGAATTCACTGCCTTGTTCAGCTTCTCTGAATATGGGAACCTGCTGGTGGTGGTGTAGGCATCCTGTATCCAGTAAAGCTTGCCGTCATTTATGACGATGTAAGGGTCATCATCAAGCTTGAGGAAGGGTGTTATCTTTGATATCCTCTCCTGGACATTCCTTGCGAACATCATCCTGCTCTCCTCAGTTATGTCTGTCGAAAGAAGAATCTTGATGTCACCGAATCTTATGGCCATGAACAGCTTTTTCAGGAATGAGTCAAGCACGACACCGCCTTTCCCCGCATAGTTGGTGTATTCGTTCGCGTCGCCTTTGGGGTAGTCGAACTCATCTGTTCCTGTGTTCGTGATGACATATCTGTTTTCTGTACCTCCGTAATATATCTGGGGCCTCTCAATCTTAAGGCTCTCATCATCTGTATGGAGCACAGGGGGGACGTCCTTTATGAGATATCTCGGAAGGCCCTCATCTGTGACATTGTTCACCGGGCTCATCACAAGGCCGTAGCCGTGGGTGTATATCATGTGCATATTGACCCATGTCCTTGCTTCGGCGGGAATCTGATCATGATCCATCTCTCTGGGGGCGAGCATGACCTCTGTGTAATCCCCGCTTATGTTATACCTGTCTATGTCTATCCCTGAAAGGTCATAGTACAGCCTTATCTCCTGAGTCTGCTTGTAGGTCTGCGTCAGCGGCCTCCAGTCAAGCAGCCTCACATTGTCAAGGGTGTCTCTTGATCTGGCAAGCACCTCCGGGTTGAGTTTCTGCTCGACAGGGTGCTCCCTCTCCTCAACATCAGAGAGACCGTAAGCAATGTTCGTGAAATTGATATTGTGCTTTATGTAGGGCTTCTCAAGGTTTATCTCGTTGGGCGATACTTTCAGGCTTTGCACGGCGGCGGGCAGCACTGTGGGGCCTATTATGAAAACGACAAGGTATATCGCCACAGCGTACGCCAGTATGTGCCTTTTCCTTAGCTTGGGCTGTCTTGTGACCTTGAATATCCACCAGTAGAACAGTACTGCTATAACGGCCGCGAAGCCCATAAGGAAGGTTATCACAGGAAGGAGCACATTGACATCAGTATAGCTCGCCCCTACCACCGCTCCGCTCTCGGAATACATTATGGAGAACCTGCTTATGTAATGGTTTACGGCCAGCAGGAGGAAGAACAGTGAGCCGAGCACGCCCATGTGGATGAATGCATGCTTCTTGACATCCGCAAAGACGGACTTGAGAGTGATGTTCTGCTGAGGGGGCGCCTGCCCTGGAATCCCCTGGCTCTCAATCCCTGTTCTGCCCTGCTTCATGGCGCCTATTATGAATGATTGCATGTAATCCGTTATAACAAGTGCTGCTGTTATCAGAACGCACCACATGATGACACTCCACATGAATGTTATGAAAGGCAGAGAGAACACATAGAAAGCCACATCCTTAAGGAATATGGGGTCTGTTATATTGAAAGGGACCTGATTCATATGCCTGAGGGCGGTGAACCACCCGTGATAACTGGCCAGGCCCGCGAACAATGACACTGCCAGCGCTATGAGGGCTTTTGTCCTGAATGCGATCCTTGGCTTGCCGGAAGGCTTGTTAAGCTTTGTCGATATCCAGAGGTTCGCGGTGATGAAGACAAAGAACAGGAGGGTTGCCAGCGCAAAAACAGCGAGCTTCGCCTGGAGACTTATGAGAAATATCTTTGAGAAACCGACTGATTTGAACCACCAGTAATCAGTCACCAGCCCTGCGATCCTTGTGATAGAGAAGAACAGGATTATAATGATTACAATTATAAGATGCTTTATCCAGCTTTTCGCCCCCATAATTACCCCTCATACTGCTGTTTTTATAAATATTGTGATGGGGCCTGGCCTCCCTTCCGATTTCATGGCCTGCTGAGGCCCTCTTTTTGAACCCTTTTTGAAAACCTATTTAAAAGACAGGTCTCCTGGCGCGCTTATGGCTGAAAACACTAATAAAAACACTGATAGACAAACATGGTTCGGAAGATGCATCTTCCTGAGCTGGTACTGTGATCTCGGCACATGCACTTTCTGCTTCAGATCAACGCAGAAGCACAAGATAAAACACGCTAAAAACGCAAGAAGAAGCATCGCTTCAATACTCACTGACGCCATAATAGGAAAGAATCTCGGGTGGAGGATAGAATTCCTCACAGGAGGGTACAGGATATTCTCTTTTAATGAGACCCTTGACATAATAAAAAAGGTTTCAGGAGTTTACGGGGAAAAGATATGGATAAATTTGGGCACGATGAGCAGGGAACAGCTTGAGCAGATCAGGCCCTATGTAGAAGGTGTCTGCGCTTCCATTGAGACAGTGAATCCCGAACTGCACAATGAGGTGTGCCCTGACAAGCCTGTCGGGCCTTATGAGGAATTCCTTGAGCTTGCCGGAAGCATGGGGTTCAGGAAGAGCATCACTATTGTGATAGGTCTCGGGGAGACAAAGAAGGACTTCGAAATGCTGGCCGATTTCATAAGGAAGCACTCTCTTGACAGGATAACCTTCTATGCATTGAAACCGGTCAAAGGGACACCATTCACCCAGAGCCCTGATCCTGACTATTACTCGTGGTGGATAAGAAAGACAAGGGATGCTTTCCCGGAGATTGAGATAATGGCTGGCCTAACTCCAAAGAGGCCTGACTACACTAAGGATGTTCTTGAGGCGGGTGCAACAGCAGTGACCAAGTTCCCTGTTGTGAAAAAGTTCGGCTCAGATGACGCAAGACTGATAGAAAAGCAGGCGATGGAAGCAGGAAGGGAGTTCATTGGAAGCCTTACAGATCTGCCTGACATTGACTGGCATGCAGAGGCGGAAAAGCTTGATGTTGATGATGAGCTGAAAGAAAGTGTCAAGAGAAAGCTTGATGATTATCTTAAGATGATGGTCAGGGCTTCTCAAGGAGATAAAGGAAAGTAGGATATACTTTGTCCCTGTAGCCTTTCCTGTAGCGTTTCATCCTTCTCTTTTTCCTGATCCTGAACCCTGCATTCCTGATAAGCTCTTCAACAGCCTTCTCATCCCTGTAAACGCAGTGCACCTCATGCCAGCCATTCTTTATCGCCTTTCTCAGCTTCCAGAAAGGCTCGTAAATCTTGTGATACCATCTCCCTTTGAAGACCATATCAACAAGGATCAGCCTGCCTCCCGGCTTCAGGATTCTTGCAGCCTCCCCCAGAACCTCTCTACCTTCGCTTATGTGGTGCAGGCTGAAAGTGAATGTCACTGTGTCAAAAGACCTTTCAG
>JAWOBY010000014.1:0-49158 GCA_046484055.1 Candidatus Woesearchaeota archaeon
GCGATGATGAGTTTGAGAGGATGTACAATGAGATCCTCACTTCTGACAAGTACAAGGTCAAGGGCAGGTTTGAGGAGTAAATTATATAAAACCTGCCTTATTTCTCTTTCATATGGGGATGTTCAAGGATATGCTGGGATCAGGAGAGAGCCTGTTCAGGGACCACGTTCCGCTGGATTATCACTATGTGCCCAAGCTCGTCCCGTACAGGCAGACGCAGGAGAGGCAGGTATCCCTCTGCATAAGGCCTTTGATGGAGAAGAGGAACGGCAGGAACCTCTTCATATACGGGCCGCCAGGTGTGGGCAAGAGCGTCGTGTGCAAGCATCTCCTCAGGTCCCTTGAGGAAGAGGACATAGAAGATGTGGTGCCTATATACATAAACTGCTGGAAAAAGAACACATTCTTCAAGATAATCCTTGAGATCTGCGATGCCCTCGGATACAAGTTCACGCATAACAAGAAGACTGATGAGCTTTTCAACATAGTGAAAGACATGCTCAACAAGAAGTCTGTGGTTTTCGTTCTTGACGAGGCTGACAAGCTGGAGGAGCAGGACTTCATCTACAATATCCTTGAGGAGATATACAGGAAGACGATCATACTGATAACGAACCACAAGGACTGGATAGTCAATCTTGATGATAGGATCAAATCAAGGCTTACCGCCGAGATACTGCAGTTCAATCCTTACAGCAAGGAAGAGACTGACGGGATAATGAGGGAAAGGCTGAAATATGCTTTCGTCCCCGGCGCATGGGATGAGGACGCTTTCAGGACTGCAGCGGAAAAGGCGTACCAGCTCGGTGACATAAGGACAGGGCTCTACATGCTTAAGGAAGCGGGCAATGCTGCAGAGGATGCTGCGAGCAGGAAGATAACCGCGGAGCACGTGCAGAAGGCGATACAGAAGTTTGATGATTTCAACATAAAAAAGCCGGACGAGCTTGATGACGACGCCAAGTTCATCCTCGAGGTCGTCAAGAAGAACGCCGGAAAAAGGATAGGTGACATATACAAGGAATACCAGAAGGCAGGGGGGGAGGCAGTCTATAAGACATTCCAGAGGAAAATCTCCAACCTTGCCAGGAACAAGTTCATATCCGCAAAGAAGATAACCGGCGGGGCAGAGGGCTCCACAACCATACTCACCCACACAGGCAGCGGCCAGGGGAGCGTAAAGAAGCTCAGTGATTTCTGAGCGCGGGAATCTTCCTGTAGTTATTCCGTAAAAATTGGTTCTTGGTGGAAATCCTTCATTATTCAGGGCAGGATCCGGAAACCTTCCTGTTTTTTCCTGCAAAGGCATATAAAAAATCCTGGCTTAATAATATCTTCAAATACACGACCAAAAGCTTTAAATATTATAATATATTATAATAAATTCTAATGGGAAAGGATGGAGATTATAATCACAAAACATGCCTGGGAACAGATGGGCTTGAGAGGGATAGACGAGGCTCAGATAATATAAGTTATAAAAAGGGGTTCAAAAGCAAGGCAGACAGACGGCTGGTTGAGCATTTATACATACATCAGTGTGGCTTATAAGATAAGGGGCAGCAGGTATATAATAAAAACCGTGATGATAATATGAAGAAGAAACCAGCAAAAAAATGTTATGAGTGCGGCGGAAACTTAGTCCGCAGGAGTGAAAAGGTTGAGATAAAGGGCAATCTGGTGGGGTATTTCCCTGCTGAAGTCTGCAATAAGTGCGGAGAGGTGTATTTTGATGAGAAAACCTCAAGGAAAATGACAAAAGCCGCCAAGGAAAAAGGCCTGTGGGGCCTTGAGTCAGTGACAAAACTGGGAAGGATAGGCGATTCGCTCGGCGTGATCATAAACAGGAGGATAATAGACTTCATGGGCCTGAAGAAAGGCGAAACAGTGAAAGTCCATCCTGAAGGAAAGAACAGGATCATAATAGAGATCTGATGCCATGATTTAGATGCCTAATACCTTATCTCAAAACCGCTCAGGCCTTCCTCTGGTTTTTCTTCCTCAACATCAACATCATCTACCTTTGCGAGCATGGGCCCTTTCCTGCAGAATTCCGCAAGCTCCCGGACCTTGTCCTCAGGGCCCTGAGCGACAGCCTCGACGCGGCCGTCATCCATATTCCTCACCCAGCCTGCAAGGCCCAGCTCTTCGGCCTTCTTCTGCACATTGGCCCTGAAAAAGACTCCCTGGACTCTTCCTGAGATGGTGAGATGATATCTCCTGATACTTTCATCCTCTTGTTTTTCTTCCATGATTGACAGAATATTATTGTCTTTTTTTATTTTTTATGTTCAATCTTTCGCTGTCTGCCCACTGGACACTGGACATCCTCGCGTGAGGTATTTAAATGAGTGTTGTCTAATACATATTATCAGTTTTTATTAATTAGGCGGGAATAAGGCATGATCCAATGCCTCTGCCTGCCGGCATTTTTTGTCAACAGCATCACAAAGGAGAGTAAAAACAGAAGAAAAAAAGGAATGAAAGAGGAAAAACAAAGAAGGAAAAACAAAGAGGTGAGAAAAATGATTGATCTGACACATAACACCATAGAGAAGATTTTTTTCCAGCAGATGAAAAGGCTCACTGTGCCTGTGGAGGAATCACTCGACATGCAGTTCAGCGACAGGTGGTGCAGATAAATGCCAAGGACAATAATAGACATCCTTGAAGAGGACATGGATATGGAGGAGGAAGACATATACACAAGAGGAGGCATTGAAGAGATATATGAGGATGACGGGATAACAGACATTGAGGAAGCGTTCATGAAAGGATATTTGGGGTGTTAATGATGATAAGCAGGATAAGAAAGATGATGGCAGGGAAAAGGGCAGGACATGATGATTATCTATGCTGGGGGTCCTACAAGCGAAGGGTTGATTTCATCAGTGAGTTCAATTTCCAGCAGCATGTGAGGAGACAGAACCTGGCGAATTCTTAGCTTCTGAGCGCCAACTACACACCTCTGAACCAGCCCCCTTAAGGGGGTCTTTTTCTTTAAAAAAGGAGATGGCGGAAAACCTTTTTTTTCTTTTATTACAAATAGCGCAATACCTCTCTTTTACTTGAAATGTTTCCATTTGAAGGCCTTCAAATCAAAGATTTGAAGTAAGTTGGGGATGTAGCGCTATTTGTAAAGAAAATCCCGACTAAAGTCAGGGATTTTCAGACTTGCAAAAAATTTGCAAGTAAGACTTAAAATTTGACCATGTAAAACCCTGGTTTTGACAAAATAATGGTCAAATTTTAATTATATGAAAATAAATCATTTTTACCAAACTTTTATAAATGAGTCTTAAAAATTCCATTATAAGATGAGGGTGGTAACCAAAGAGGAATTTTTGCTTGAAGCCGGCAGATTCCTCAATTCAATAAAAGAGGGTGCGGTGTTCATATACCCCACTGACACGATATACGGCATAGGCTGCAATGCTCTTGACTCAAAGGCGGTGGCAAAGATAAGGGAAGCCAAGGAGAGGCCTAAAGCCCCTTTCTCTGTGATAGCCCCTTCAATCGACTGGATTGAGGAGAATTGTGTGGTCACAGCAGAGGGCAGGGAATGGCTGGAGAAGTTCCCTGGCCCTTATACTCTTGTATTCAGGCTTAAGAACAGGAGATGCGTTTCTGATGAGGTTATAAAAGGTGAGGATTCTCTGGGCATAAGGATGCCTGCCCACTGGACCACAAGGATAGCAAAGGAGATAGGAGTTCCTATAGTCACCACGAGCGTGAACAAAGCAGGAAAGATATTCATGACATCCAATGAGGATCTTGACACTACCATACGGCCCAAAGTGGATTTCATGATAGATGAGGGTGAGAAGAAAGCCAAGCCTTCAGATGTGATATTTCTCAATAAAGATGAGGTATCTGTGAGAGAGCGTACAAAAGGCAGTCACTACCCTGATGAGAAAAAAATTTAAATGGCTGTTTCTTATTTGTCAGTATATGGTAGAAAATGAGATTAATGAAGGAAGTACAGGCCTACAGGAAGGCCCTGAGGGCCGCTACAGTGGTCAGGATGGGAAGGGCCAGGAAGGCCATGATCAGAATGCCCTCAGCCAGGACGGCCAGAAACTTCAGAAGAAGCTCAAGGTGCTTGCTTCAGGAGACATACATGGTGATGTGAGGCTTGCCAGGGAGCTTGCTGACAGGGCTGAAAAGGAGAATGTGGACCTTGTCATACTATGCGGGGATATAACCCTTGCGGAGAGCAGTGTTGAGGGGCTGATAGGGCCTTTCAAGAGCAGGAACAAGAAGGTTCTCTTGGTTCCGGGGAATCATGAGAGCGTGGCCACTGCTGATTTTCTCGCTGATTTCTATGGCATAAAGAACCTTCATGGTTATTCTGTCAAGTATGAGGGGGTGGGCATCTTCGGCGCAGGGGGTGCTAATATAGGCATGCACCAGATACCTGAGAATGAGATGTATGGCCTTCTTAAGGATAGCCATGACAAGATAAGGTATCTTGAGAAGAAGATAATGGTCACTCATGTCCATCCTGCCGGGACTATGATGGAGAGATTCACAAGGGTTTTTCAGGGTAGTGAGGGAGTGAGAAGGGCTTTGGAAGGCCTTAAGCCGGATATACTCCTCTGCAGCCATGTCCATGAGGCGGAGGGCATTGAGGAGAAGGTGGGCCCCACCAAGGTGATGAATGTGGGCAGGAAAGGCAAGGTTTTTGAGATATGAATGGTTGGATATAGTTCTGATATGGTTCTTGCGGTTTTTTGGTTAATGACTATTTTCTGGTAGTTACAAAACAAAAATTTTATAAATTGGATATTCAGACCGGTTGGTATGGGCGAGAAACTGATATTGTTTGATGCGAACATAATAATCCCTCCTGCAGTGTGGGACTTGTATAAACGGACACTCGAGGTCCCCAAGTCGCCGGGCTCCCCGCATCTGAAAGAGAATACTGCTATAGAAGACTCTGAACTGGCAAGGGCAGTCAGGGAAGTGGAGCTGGCGCAGGGTATCATAAGCGATGAGACCAGGGTCACAAGAGGGGTGGTGAATCAGGCCCTGAACCAGATCAATAAGGTCAGCGATAATATAAAACGGAGAGGTTCCGATTATCTTTTTGTCGCTTTCAACTATTGCCTCAACAGGTCTGTGAGGGAAAATAATGAAAGGATATATGCGTCCCTTTTGGATCTTGAAACCAAACTGGAAAATCTGGGCGAGACTGCAAAGAACATGCAGTACAAACCTTCTTATGATGAGTATTATTCTGCATTCACCACATTTGTCAGGGGGCTGCATAGCAGCTTCTTTGATGTGCGCAAGGCGGACCATGCCCCTGATTTCGGTGCTGATGAGGAATTGGTCATCGGGGCAGTCTATGAATCTTTCATTAACCACAAATCTGTTGAAGTGATAAGCAATGACAATGATATCGCCTGCCTTCTGGGCACCTGCTATGCGGTGCTGGAAAAGGCAAGGCCTCTCGTGAGCAAGAATGAGAACTTCAGGAGATTCTATGAGAACAAGCCCAGGCTTTTCAGGATGGACAGTTATGAGGGGGGGCCTTCGGAAGTGGACACGCTTTCAAAAGGCGAATACATAATCAGGACATTGTCTGGGTTCGGCGCGCCGGGCTCGCTCAGCGAAGATGAGATAAGGCAGTACAACAACAAGGTCACGCAATTGGTGCATTTCATCAACACCACTATAAGCAGTCTGACAAGATCAGAGGATTGAGGAGGGCCTTCATGTACGGGTCTTTTTGTATGGGTGTTTCTGGCCATGCCTTTTGTATGGGTGTTTCTGTCCGGGCCTCATGTTTTGGGACACATCTTAGGGGTTCTGTCTGCACTCTATGTCTATGCCTTCTGTCTATGGATTCCATCCATTGGTTCTATCCATGGACTCTGTTTTGATTCTGACTTAATGGTTTTGGTAAAATCCTTTTGATTTTAAGATTTTCATGGGGGACATGGGCCTTCCTTCTGTTTTTCCTCTACTGATGCGCTAATGGACTTTTTTTCCATGCGGCAGCCACAGGACCGCAACATTTAAATATAAGTATAAATTTAAGTAATAAAATTACACTAAAATTAAGCCTTAAAATAATAATTAAAATAAGTTAATAAATAAGTATATTTTCCTGCAGGCCCTCAGCCCGCGGGCATAGCTTCACAGCTTTGATGCAGAAAATGGTGCAAAAACAGTCAGGCGCGTGATAATGGCAGAATTCAGGAGAAAGCTGTACAAGAGAGGGTCAAGCTACGAGACCACCTTGCCCATGCCTATCCTGTTCGCTCTGGACCTGTCCAAAAAGCATAATGTCATCTTCAGGTATGATGCCGAGAAAAGGAGGTGGTACCTTGATTTTGAGGAGGCAGGCCATCCAGGCAGGAAAGGGAAAAATGAAGAAAACAACAGGGGTGGTGTCAGGAAATGAAATTCATCATCCACGGCGCTGCAAAGGAAGTGGGAAGGAGCTGCATAGAATGCATCACAGGCAAAAATACAAGATTCCTTTTTGACGCGGGCATAAAGCTCAGTGAGGAAGGCACTGAATTCCCTGCAAGGATAAGCGATCCAAAAGGCATAGACGCGGTATTCATAAGCCACGCCCATCTTGACCACACAGGATACCTGCCCAGCCTTGACCACAAGGGGATGAAATGCCCAATATTCTCGACAGCAGCGACAAAGAGTCTCACAAAACTGCTTCTCATCGACGCATTCAAGATAGGCCAGCTCAAGCACGAGCACCTCGGCTATGTGAGGGAGGACATAACAAAAACAATGGGCTTCATGAGAAGGGCAAAGACCGACAGCAAAGGAAGCATAAAGGATGTCAAGTTCAGATATTTCAATGCAGGGCACATACCCGGCTCTGCATCGATAGTCGCTGAGGCGGACGGGAAAAAGGTTCTTTACACAGGCGACATAAACACGCAGGACACCAGACTGCTCAAGCGGGCTGACACCAGCTACTCAAAGGAAGACATAGACGTGATGATAACAGAGGCAACGTACGGCAACAGGGAGCATCCGGACAGGAAGCGCACGGAAAAAGCATTCCTGGATGAGATTGAAGAGACGCTTGAGAGGGGGGGCTCGCCCCTCATACCAGTCTTTGCTGTTGGCAGGGCCCAAGAGATCATGCTCATCCTGAACAAGTATGATTTCGGAGTTCCGGTATACCTGGACGGCATGGCGAGGAAGGCCACAAGGATAATACTCGACTCCCCAAGGTCATCCGGAAACCCTTCGCAGTTGAGGAGCGCATACGACAATGTAAAACCTGTCAAGGGCAGGATACAGAGAAAGAGCGTTGAGAAGAAACAGGCAATATACCTGACAACATCGGGGATGCTCACAGGAGGTCCTGTGATAGACTACCTCAAGCACATGGCTGACGAGCCCAGGCACAGCGTCCTCCTCACAGGATACCAGGTGAGGCACACCAACGGAAGGAACCTCCTCCGGAACGGGAGAGTCTTCCTTGACGGAGCGGAAAGAAGGGTAAGATGCAACGTCAGACAGTTTGACTTCTCAGCGCATTCAGACAAGCCCCGGCTGAAGAAGCTGATAAAGGAAGTCAATCCCCGAAAGCTGGTCATAAACCACGGCGATCCTGATGCTGTGGAGTCCATGAGGGAATGGGCTGAAGCCCTTGACATAGAGACCTATGCTCCTGAAATGGGTGGTAAGATTGTCGCTTGAATCCATAATGGCAAGAGAGTACCTGCCGCACGGCGGCGAATCCATGAGGTATATCAGGGGATGGAGGCGGGACACCGGAGGGTCAGGAAAATAATACAATATAATACAATGGATGTATCAAAACAGAGGTGATAGGATGAAGAGAAGATTCGAGGAAGTGTTGGATATGATAGAGTTCAACGAGCTTGTGAACATGAAGAGGGACATCGACAAAGGAGGAACTGAGATTGAAGGCCTCATATCAAGGAAGCTGAAGGAGGAGATAAAGAAGCATGATGTGAGATGCACCACCTGCCAGGCCAGGATAGACCCCTACAGCACCAGCAATTTCACCCTGGTATTCGGGCCTGAAGACCTGAAGAAGAAGGCAACTTTCTGCGCTCTGGACTGTCTTGAATATTTCCTTGAGAACCTTAAAGATCTGAGGAGGGGATGCAAAAATGAAAAACAAGAACATGATGGTATCAGCAGGCACGATAGCGGCCATTCTGCTGATGACAGTCCTGCTGATAACAGGATGTGAGGCTGAGACTGAAAACGGGGATAATGGATCCGGCATGGAGGAGAGTGTAAGCGGCAAGACGGTCAGTGAAAACAGTGGAGAGGACGGCAGGGAGAGCAGCATGATATCAAGGATAACAATGGAATTTGATGACGAGGAGGAATGTGAAGGCATACAACTCAGTGCTATGAGATCCGAGGGGATATGCATAGATAACAGCATTATAGACATCATGGTGATCAATGAGGGCACCCGCAGTGCAGACAGCATGAACATTTATCTTGAAGGGGCTGAAGGAAAAGAGTCTTTCGCCATGGGAGAAGGCATAAGTGCAGGATCGATAGCTGTTCTCAGCACAGCTTATGACACCGATGAGGGCGGATTGAAGAGGATGCTCCTCGTGCCGGTGATAAGAGATGAGGGTACAATGATATCCTGCCCCGGAGAGATGATTGAGCTTGAGAACATAAGCGGATGCTGAACTCTGATCCGCTGAAATGCAATCCGGCAGAATACGCTTTAGAGGCAGTGCAATGTGACACCTGAAAAAGAGGAGAAAGGGGAGAGAAGGCTGCTGGGAATGCCTCTGCATGAGGCGCTTGAATTAATTCTCTTCATAATGTTCCTGGCAGGCGCCCTCGGGGTGATATTCAGAGAAAAATTTTTATATGTTGTTTTCGGATTCATAGTACTCCTCATACTCTTTGAGTCCTATGATCGGCAGAAAGAGAGGAGGAAGCTTGAAAAGAAGCTTGATGAGACCATCATTGAGAAGAAGGATAAGGCAGGGATAAAACACTGAGCTGTTTTTTGGATGTGTTTTTTGGTTATCAGCGAAAGAATGCTTCAAGAAGCAGGTGTGTGAAAGAAGCATCTGCAGAAGCATCCGCAAAAAAGAGGTGGCTGATTAGATGGACTATTATAAGAGCACAGTCAAGGAGACGCTAAAGGACCTTGACACCGGCCGGAAGGGCCTCAGCGCTTCTGAAGCGAAGGAAAGGCTTGAGAAGCACGGACCTAACGAGCTTGAGGAAAAGAAAGGGATAAGCCCGCTCAGGATACTCCTGAGACAGTTCTCCAGCCCGCTGATATGGATACTGATCGGAGCTGTCATAATATCTTTCCTGATAGGCGAGAAGATTGACGCGGCGATAATTCTTGTGATACTCATACTCAATGCTATTGTGGGGTTCATACAGGAGTACAGGGCGGAAGAGGCCATAAAGGCGCTGAAGAAGATGGCGTCGCTCAAGGCTACAGTGATAAGGGACAACAAGAGGCAGGAGATCGACACAAAGATGCTGGTGCCCGGCGATATGATACTGCTGGAGACAGGAGAGAAAGTGCCCGCGGATGCCCGCCTGATTGAAGCTTCAAACCTGCAGACACAGGAGGCCGCCCTCACAGGCGAGTCCAATCCCGTGAAAAAGAGCCTTGATGTGCTGGAGAAGAATGCAGGGATAGGCGACAGGAAGAACATGGTCTATTCAGGGACTATGGTCACCAAAGGCAGGGGAAAGGCGGTCGTGACCGGCACAGGAATGAAGACAGAGATAGGCAAGATAGCTCACATGATACAGACGACAGAATCAGAGAGCACCCCTCTCCAGCAGAGGATGGCCCATCTGGGGAAATGGCTGGGCATACTCACACTAATCATATGCGGTATCGTGTTCCTCGCAGGAATCATCAGGGGAGAGCCATTGCTGGACTTCTTCCTTGTCGCGGTGAGCCTGGCGGTGGCAGCCATACCTGAAGGCCTGCCTGCAGTGGTCACTGTCTCGCTGGCTCTGGGTGTCAAAAGGATGGTGAAAAGGCACGCGCTCGTGAGGAAGCTCCCCTCGATAGAGACTCTCGGCTGCACCACTGTAATATGCACTGACAAGACAGGCACTCTCACCCACAACCAGATGACTGTCAGGAAGATATATGTCGACAACACAACTATAGATGTTGGCGGGTCCGGCTACGAGCCGAAGGGATCATTCTCTGAACATACCAAGACCCTCTCCACAATTCTCAGGATAGGCGCTCTCAACAACAATTCATCCATGGAGGAGAAGGACGGCGAGTGGAAGGTGATCGGCGATCCCACTGAAGGCGCCCTGATAGTCAGCGCTGAAAAGCTGGGACTGGACCATGAGCTCCTCAACAACAAGTATAAGAGGGTGGATGAGATAGAGTTTGATTCCGGAAGGAAGAGGATGACCACGATCCACGAATTCCATGGAAAGAGACTCTGTTATGTCAAGGGCGCGCCTGATGTGATACTCGGGCTCTGCTCCCATATCGAGGTGAATGGGAAGATAAGGAAGCTGAATAAAGAGGACAAGAGGAAGATACTCAGGATGAACGAGTATTATGCGGACAACGCGCTCAGGGTACTCGGGTTCGCCTACAAGGAGCTCAGGAAGGGCGAGAAGAAGAAGGATTATGAGAAGGACCTTGTGTTTGTGGGCCTGCAGGGCATGATAGACCCGCCGAGGGAGGAGGTGAAAGGATCCATTGAGAAGTGCAGGCGCGCAGGGATGAAAGTCGTGATGATAACAGGCGATTTCAAGGGCACTGCCGTGGCCATAGCAAAAGAGCTTGGCATCCCCGGAAAGGCGGTTTCAGGCGATGAGCTTGATGACATCGACCTCTCGAAAGAGGTCTCTGACATAGATATTTATGCAAGGGTGAATCCCGAGCACAAGCTGAGGATAGTGAAAGCCCTGCAAAATAAGGGTTATGTTGTGGCCATGACAGGCGACGGGGTCAATGACGCGCCCGCGCTCAAGAAGGCAGACATAGGGGTTTCGATGGGTCTGAGCGGGACTGACGTGGCCAAGGAAGCCTCAGAGATGATACTCACTGATGACAATTTCACATCGATAGTCAATGCGGTCGAGGAAGGCAGAGGGGTTTATGACAACATAAAGAAGTTCTTCGCTTTCCTCATATCAGGGAACATAGGCGAGGTGATGATAATCTTCCTCTCCATACTCTTCGGCCTTCCCCTGCCCCTGACCGCGGTACAGATACTCCTCATAAACCTTGTCACCGACGGCCTTCCCGCAGTGGCCCTCGGCGCGGATCCGTTCGAGCCCAATGCCATGGAGCGCAAGCCCAGGCCCAAGAATGAGCCGATCTACAGGAACCTTAGCCATTTCACCATACATTATCCTGTCATAATGATAACAGTGACTCTCGGCCTGTTCTATTATATCTACACATCCACAGGGAATCTCGCCCACGCGCAGACAGTGGCTTTCCTTACCATAGCCGCATTTGAGATGTATCAGGCGTTCGCTTCCAGGTCCACAAGATTCTCATCATTCAAGGTGGGGATATTCAGGAACAGGTGGCTTGTTGGCGCGGTCCTGATCTCTGTCATAATCTCAATGGCAGTGATTTACGTGCCTGCTCTGCAGCCGTGGTTTGACACATTCCCCCTGCCTGCGATCCATCTCGCGGCTGTACTGCTGCTATCAAGCCTTGGTTTCATCTATCTTGAGCTGTACAAGACATTCAGGAAGGATCTGGCCCGCTGAAGATGTGCAGGAGTGAATACTATGAATATGAGCTTATAGCCTCTTTCAGCTCTTTCTCATAATCCTCCAGTTTGCGTGCTGTTGAATTGTCAAGAACGTCGCCGAACTCCCTTGACAGCGCGAGAGTGACCGCTATCAGGCCCACGATCCTCTCTGCCTGCTTCCTCTCCTCCTCATTGTCTATTGTCCTGAACTTTGTCATATGCTCCTTCAGGTGAGAGATTATCCTGTGCGCTTTCGGCAGGATCTCTGAGCTCACTTCAGGAGGAAGATATCTTTTCACAAGCACATGGAGTGATTCCTTCTCATAAGTCTTGAAGAAGCCGCCGTATTCTTTCTTCATCTGCTGGGCTATGATGTCAAGGGCCTCTGTCCTGAGCTTCTTTGAGAAATAGTTTCGTACCCCCTCTGACTGTATTATGGCGTTGAACTTGTCCGCGACCTCTATTATTGCGCATTCCTTCGGAAGCTTCTTCATGTCTTCGCTTGAGAAATATGATGGATGGTGGCCTGCCGCGTAATCAATTATTTCCTTCCGTATGCCGAGGCGCTCCAGTATGCTCCTCGTGCTATGCTGGTGGTGGTTGAGGTATTCCCTCAGCGGCCTGTCCAGGAATCTTTCAAGGCCTTTCCTGCCGAGCCATTCCAGGAATGATCTCCTGTACTCTTCAGGATCTGCTGATTTTCCTGCCTTGTGTTCTATGACATCCCTGAGGGTTATGTGTTTGAGCAGGTTCCCTTCGGGGACGGGCTCTTCAGGATTGCGGGTTTTCCAGACCTCAGACTCCTCTCCACCCTCAAGATCGAGCACTGCCTCGTGTATGTCCAGCTTGCCGATGTCATGGAGCAAGGCGGCTATCTTCAGTGCAGCGGCCTTGTCATCGGAGAGACCGAGCTGTCTCGCTATGTACTCAGTGTCCCTCGCCACCATCATGTTGTGCTTCAGGGTGCTGGTGTGATGTGCCTTCAGCTCCTTGAGAATACTGAGGACTTCCTTCTCCTCCTTCACAGCATCCTTTATGGCCTGCTTCTTGAAATCCTCAAATTCCCTCTCCTCCTCTTCTGTCCCGTTTATCTTCAGGTCTTTGAGGGCCTTGATCAGGGTGTCCATGTCAGTGGATGTTTGCGTGATTATATTAAAAGTTTGTGTTTGTTTTGTTAGCATTAGGGTGAAGTACTGACAACCTAAACACCACTTAATCTATGGTTTTTTTAATAAGAATGATCAATTTATGCTTTTTTTCCTTTTCTATAAAATTCCCTATAAGAAATCATCCTGTAAGGGATTAATAGAAGGTGTTTTGCTTCCTCTAAAAAACTATACTCTTTCCCATTTGGTAAGGAATACTCCACCACAAATTCTCTATACTTATTAGTATCAAAATGCTTGTCAACCGCCTCTTCAAATGAGGCTGGCTTTTCATGCTTTTTCCTTCTCAGGCTTTTAAAAAACCTATCTATCCCCAGGGGGGCGTCTTCAATTACTGTTATACTTGACATTTTTGTCTCCATATTATAATAAGTGAGGTTTATATTTAAGCATTTCGATTTTTATAAAGTTTGTAATCTCTGTCTTTTACCATCCCAATATTCTATTGATCTTATGAAATTGTAAGGTACTGTATTATCTATAGAGATAATGCCTTTACTCCTTTTAACCCTTTGTTCTTCTGAACCATACACCCCTCTAAATGCAAGGGCACTATTATTCTTCCTCCCCCTGTAGAAGTCCAGCAGCGCAGCACCGAACGTTGATATGTGCGCGTAAGGGCCTATCCTTGCGGTGAGCCCCCCATGTGGCAATGGCCCTCCACCCTATGCCCTCGCCGAACTGTAGCGCGTTCCTGTATATTGACCTGTATGTGGCGCTTTCAAAAGGCGTGCTCAGTGTCTCTTTCAGGCTTCTTTTCCTGAGCTTCCCTTCTGATGCCTTCTGCGCCCTGCTCGAATCATATATGTCAGCGAGAGTCCCTAATACGGCCCCGTAGTTCAGCCCTGTAAGACCAAGGGAGATCCCTGAAGCTGATTCAATAGGGCCTCCTGAGGAAAGGGCCAGTATCGCGCTCCCTGCTGTGTATGCGCCGAGAGCGCTCAATGCCAGGGCGCCGTACCTCAGCATGTTCGGTTTCTGGCTGAAGTATTCCTTTCCGTATGCCTCGTAATTCTCCTTCACTATTGGCTCGAGTATACTTCTGTCAGCCCCTCCTTCAACCTCTGAGCTTATTGAGTCCTTATATCTCTCCCAGAAATCCTCAGGCGTCCTTATCCTCCTTGACGGAGTTATGGTTTCAACAAGTCTTGAGATGTTCATTTTGTTGGTGTTTGTATTGTTATATGCATGGTTACATATATGTATATGTGGCATGTATGGCTATAGCAGGGCCATTTTAACCCCCTATCACTTTAATCCATCTGGATTTAGAGAAAGAGAATGTTCCAGCGGTTTATATTCTTTTGCCGTATATCCTGCTACAACACGGGGGAATAATATAGACATCAACATAGGCATTAACAGAAGTTTTTTTGAGCGAAGCGGAAGAACAATTCACGGGCGCCGTCATTTTACTGTCCGATTATATTCAATCCGGCGATAATTTTATTAATCCCTTTTCCACAATATCTGGTATGAGGATTTTTGATATTCAGAGGGTTGATTTTGAGACTGTAATGCAGCAATACAGGGAAGATAACGGTCCAAAAAATGACTGGTGGGAGGAGAGGAATCTTTCCAGAGCAAATGAGAAATTTGGGGGGTGGATCAGAGCAAAAATTCCCGTCTCTGATATCGGCAGCGTGGTAATGCCATATTACAATCATGGAGGCGCGTGTATAACGCCGGAAGAGGGGGCGCCATTATCTGTCGCTTACGCCAGCTTCAAAAATGACAGGCAAAAATTTGAACAAGGGAATGCTCAGTTCTGTGACCGGTTTGACTCGCAGAAAGAATCTATTTCCAGAAATGGGATCAAACCGGTTTATTTGAGCCAGGAGCCGTTGCTGATAGGAACATCGTATTCAAATTTAAAAAAATACAAGAACCGTTTAACCCATCTCGATGGTTTTCACAGGCTTATGGCGCTCATGGACTCAGAGCAAACACCCGATTATGTAGAATGCTTTATTGCAGTGTATCCTGCATTCGAGCCGGCCCGCTTCTCTGGGCGTTCTCATGAGTGCATGTGATAAAAAATAAAGGAATAATAGAATAAAAAGGGATGGTTTCAGTGGCTCATGAGCACTTCAACATCCTTGCCGAAGATGTTCTTGAGGTCCTCGAATATCTTCTCCTTGAGGAAGACTTTCGGCGGGATCTCTATCTTGGCGAGGTTCTTCTCCAGCTCCTCCATTGATGACTCTTTTGTCCTTCCCAGGCCGCCCTCTTTTGTTATCTCGGCCTTGGTTATGTATTTCTCTTCCTTCTCAAGGTCATGGATTATGAATGCGGTTTCTCCGAGAAGTATGACCTCGCCGTACTTGCTGCCGTGCTTCACTTTTATCCTGGCTCTCTCAAGCTCCTTCCCGCGCTTCCTCTGCATGTATTCAACCATGAACTTGAGGAACTGGGAGCTCTCCTTCTTCACCTTCTCCACTTCTGTCTTGGTGAGCTTTCCGTTGTCATAGTCCTTCTTAGCTTTCACTATGTCATTAAGTATCCTGAGGAACTTCTCAGGTATCTTTCCCAGATGAACCATCTCTGTCTCAAACAGCTTTATGACCTCCTCTGCCTTGACCCTTTCGAGCCCTTCAAGCCTGAGCACGTCCCTTATTGTCGTGACAACTGTCTCATATATGTGGAGCATGGACTCCTCTTCCTTCATTTTCTCTATCTGGGTGAAGAGATCCTTGACCCTTTTCAGGTAATCCTGCGCGTCCTTCAGGAGTTCATCCAGCTCTTTCCCTGTGAGCTCTTTCTTGGTTCCGTGCTCTATGTCCTTCCTTACCTGCAGGACCCTCTCCAGTATATCAACATATTTGGATTCAAGCAGCTTCTCTTTCTTCACCAGTATGTCCCTCATCAGCTCCGGAGTCTCTTTTGGTGTCGGAGGCGGCACTCCATAAAGCATCAGAGCTGCCTGCGAAGGCGTCAGGAGAGCATAGAAGATGTCCTCCATGCCCATATCCCTTATCTTGACCTTGACCCTCTGGAGCATCTGCTCGCCGGAGCTCATGTACATGTCTATGGCCTCCATGGAGGGCTTTACCTTGCCCATCTTGAGCAGCTGCTTCCACGGCATGAAGATGCCCCTGTCATAGAACGGCACCCCATCCCTCAGGAAGGTGAATATCACGGGGTTGGCCTCCTTTATGCTGTCCCAGAAGTCAGTCATTATATAGACCTGTATGTTCAGTTTGTTCTTTATGCCTGTTGCCTCTCCTGCTTCAACACCCATCCCTACAATTATGGACCTGAGCTTGTCCTTCAGCTCGGCCCTGGTCATCTTCTTCACGTCAGTATCATCGATCACAACGAAAACATCTATGTCAGAATCCTTCGTGGCCCTGCCCTGCACAAGGCTTCCTGCGAGAACATAGCTCACTATGTACTTCTCGAATTTCTTCAGGACCATGTTCTTGTGTATCTCTGAGATCTTTATCGCGGCCAGCATCCCTGTGTCATAGATCGGGGCTGACATGGCAATGAGCTGCAGGTAATCATACTTCGCATCATAGCAGCTCTGCCAGAGCTCTGAAAGGATGAGGGTCTGGGGCGTTATGTTCTGGTCTATCTCTCCTGCAGTCTTGTTTATGATAGTGGTGAGTTTCTCCTTCAGCTCTCCTTTGGACATATTCTGGCTGTCAGTATCATCCACCAGAACGAGAACGTTTATCTTATTCTTGTCGGCCTGCTGAGCGCTTTGGCCTTCCTGCGCTTCCTTTTGTTTCTCAGGGGGGAGGAGCGCGACGCCCATTATGTACTTGTCGAACTTCTTGACTATCTGTTTCTGGAAAGTGTCCAGTTTGTCTTTTATCTGTCCGAGCTTTTCCTTGACTTCAGGGGGGAGGTTCTTCTCCATCTCTTCCATGGCCTGTTTCTCCCCTTTGTCTTTTTCCTCTTTCTCCTTCTTGCTCTCTTTCTTATCCTCTTTGGTCCTGCCCTTCTTTCCTTCCTTCTTTTCTTGTTTTGCCATTGTAAAACACCTGAGCTCAGTTTTTATAAGTTCTTGTTATTCTTGTTATCTTTCACATCCCTGCAGGCACACTGCATTACACAGTTCGGCCAGCTTTCTTTTTAAATATTTTTTGCGCCACCCCGCAAAAGGCAATTTTAGGACATCATTTAGCCCATTTCGGGTGGTAACATCCCTTTATTTATAAATACTATTGGCATGGACTACACAGGACTGCGACAAAAATGTCATACGGGCCTGAGCAGGTACAGCCTCGTCCAGTGAGAATCATTGAGGAAAGCTCAGGGAAAGCACAGAAAAGCACATGGGACAATAATTTCACCACCGCCAAAAAGCGAAAGATTTATATTTATGCAGGACAGAAGGAACCACAGTCTGATGAGGACTGATTGTGAGGATGTTCCTGGCCGGATCAGTGGCCATAGGATATGCAGGGAACAAAAGGATAATCCATAAACATGCACGCGAGGTGTTAATAATGGCAGAAGAAGAACCGGACATCAACAAAATAGTAAAAGAGTTGCAGGGCGTAGACAAGAAGCTTGAGCCTCACACTGACGCTCTGACAAATTTCTACAAGGATAATGAGCTTAAAAAACCCGGCAGTGCAAAGGAATTTGATGATATTATCAAAAAATATGTGCAGCATCACTGGAAAGAAGTTCACGGAACGGAAATGCCAGACGAGCTTGCGCTCCAGAAGGCCACACAAATTGTGGACCAGATATATGAGAAGGAAGGGGGCTATGCAGGTGTAGTCAAGGAAGCTATGAAGGATAAGAAGAAGCTTAAGGGTGTTATCGACTCTCTAGCTGATGGCATTGAAGGTGAGCATAAACAGGCATACATCAGGGAGACATTCAGCAAATATGTCGATCCTCAGGATTTTGAGGCGCATAAAAAGATTGCTGGGCAGTTCCAGGAAAAGATGAAGGGATTACTGCCTGAAGGCGAGGAGATTGAGATGAAGGATCCTGCTGAGATGGCGGGCAACTACCAGGGTCTTGTGCAGCAGATAAGCGGCCTGTCAGACAATGTAAAGAAATCAATGGAGAAATATAAGACAGGCGAGGATGAGCATTGATTTGTCATTCCGCCTTTCTCATCCCTTCTTTTTCTTTCTTCTCTTGTTCTGTGATCCTCCTGTTCCGGATTTCTTGGTTTTTCCTTTCCCATCCCCTGCTGTTCCGGCCCCGCCGTCACCTGCATGAGAACCGGCCATGACAAAAGCCAGCCTGCTCCATGAGAGCACAGGGAGCATCAGGACAAGATTAAGCAGGACGGAGACCACAAAACCCTGGCTGATCAGCGAGATTATGAGATAGATTGCCGCCAGCTTGATTGCTGTGAGCAGGAAGAGGAACCCATAGATGTCCGCTTTCCTGACGCCGAGGGCGAATGCACCCTTCAGGGCCCGGCCAAAGCTGTTCTCTCCTGCAAGCACGTAAGACACCACAGCGAAATAGAATATCACCACCAGGGCGGCCAGCATGAGATAATTTATGGTGTTCTGGCTCACCAGCATTATCCTTGACACAGTGTTATAGACGGAAAGCTTGTAAGCGCCGTAGCCAGCAAGCAGCGCCAGCAGGAGCCATACCAGGTTCAGGAGGCTGAACCTGCGGAGATAAACAGTGAATCTCGGCCTTTTTTTCTGCGCTGCTCCCGCCGTACTATGCCAGTTGATCCCCTGCAGCATGCACCAGAGGATATATGTTATCAATATTATCCATGCGGCAGAGATGGCTATTGTCGTGAGGTGCTCCATAAGAACATGCTGCTGTTCCATGAGCGATGCGATGACAGTGTTATTATAAGCGCCTGATGAGACCAGCGCAAAATCCTCATTCATCCTGCTTACGAGAGTGTTTATGTCGATCAGGCTTTCCATCATCTTCATGCCGAAGAATGAATAAGCGATTCCGAAGAGAAGGAAGAAAAGGATGTCCACAAAGAATGATGACAGGATATAAAGAGGCTTTGCGGCAAATGCCTGGTATGATCCTTTCAGCGCCGTGGGGAAGTCTCTTATCGATCTCATCTTCAGGTTGTATATCATAATGTTTCGTGCAGGCGCCTTCATCCAGACGCCACTTTTACAGCTCTTAAGCTGTTATCATGAAGTGTTATCATGGGGGGTTAGGCCAGCATCCTTCACCTCTGCCGGCATCCCTGTAGCAGTACTTGTTTGTGCAGTCCTCCATCCTCTGGTCGCCGTTGCAGTCGCAGTATGCATAGTTGTTCCCTGTTCTCTCCACCATCACCGCCTCATTGGAGTCGTCGATGTTCACCGGATCATCTTCTGTGCTTTTCGGGCATGCTTTGTATTCCAGGCATTCATATTCATCAGGCCCCATAAAGAAGCAGTAATTCTCATCGCTGCCGTCCTCTCCGCAGTTGTTCTTTCCCCCCAGCTCTTCTGAGGGAGCCCTGCATTCGCACGGGTAGGGTGTCCTGACCCCGACCTGGCATCTCTGCCCCTGATAAGCCCCTCCCCCTTCAGAACAGACAGCTCTCATCCTTATCTCATGCTCCTGCACATTGCCGTAATAATCCACTGGCATAGGGCTGGGCTCGCAGTTTGAGACTGAATAAGGCCTGTCTTTGTCCCTCCTCTGGCAGGGGTAGAGCCCCATAGTGAGTTTGAATTCTGCGGGTGTCGCTGTGGTGAATTCAGTGCTGCATCCTATATCCTCTGTGTCAGAAGGCTCGTACTGTATAAGGAAGCCGCCCCAATCTTCGCTTATTGATGAGTATTTTATGTCCATGTCTATCCCATTGTACGTGACTGTTATCTTATTCTGGCCGGGTTTTTCGTCAAGCTTAAGGTTGCTGTTCCTTGGATCACTGCTGGTGACTTTAGGTCCTGAGCACATCTCCCTGGAACCGTCCGCGTTATAGAACACTTCCTTGGTCCCGCCTCCCTTCTCTTCTTCCTTGAATGATCCTTCACAGGCTCTCACCTCAAACTTTTCCTCTCCTGTCTCCCTCACATAAATGGCAAAGCTTGTTGGGGGGTTGTTTTTGGATTCGGAATCCTCATAGATGTTGGGCAGGTCCACATCATAAGGCCTGACCCTCTTGCTGACTCCCGGCGGGAGCTCCCCTTTGATCTTGTAGTTGTCCCCAGCGCCCCTCCCTGTCAGCAGGTCCTTGGTTATCTTTATCCCTGGTATGTTAGCGGGGGGTTCCTGTATCCCGTCAGGTACTATCGCTATGGCCTTGTCACTCACCAGATTGCCTTTGAGGGACTCAATGCTGTACCTGAGGTAGAAAGGCCTTGGCTGTTGGGATTCCCCTTCCTCCCCTCCGGGGCTCTTCTTGTCTATCTTGAAATCCACATTCATGACATCATTAAGGTAATACAGCTCTTTTGTGGGTTCAGGATTTTCCGCGAATATCGCATAACCGCTGTCCCCCACATCATATGAGCACCTGAATTCGCCGTTGGAGGTCACCCTGCAGTCCGCGGGAGGATTCCCCCCTATCTGTCTCATCTTTTTCTCTATTGTTTTCGGGGATTTGCCTTCCTCCCAGTATTTGAGCCTCACCTTGTCATACCTGTACTTGGCATCTGATACCTTGAGGTAAATGTCACCCTCATTAGGGCCCAGCATCTCTCCTGCCATGAGCCTTCCGGGGCCGAAAGAGTATGTTATGTCCCTCACCTTCTCCTGGCCTGCCTTATAGCAGTCGCAGTTGCCGTTAGGGAAACCCTGCTGGGGGTCACAGCTCGCGTCGTTTGAGCATACCAGCTGGAGCTTGTATCCTATGTCATCCCCTGCCACCAGTCCCGCGCCGATATGGTATATCTGGGTTGTGTAACCTGTGAGGGGATTGCTTGAGATGAACCTCCTCGTCCTCGGGTACAGGAATGCCTGGCTCTCAATCGATACTGCTCCGGGTCCTGTCAATGCTGATTCGATGTCAAAATCAAAGTCTCCTGTGAAGGCGTAGAGGCATGCCGCGTGTATGAGCTTTCTCTCGCTGAACATTGTCTTGTACATGCTGCTCTCGCCGTACCTTCCTGTTATTGATTCCTGCACGTCCTTCCCTGCTGTGGCTGCTGACTTGAAGAAGCTGCTTATCCCTCTCCCCGCATCTCCTGGATCCTGGCCGTGGCCCGCACTGTACCTGTTCACGAAGCATCTTATGGCATCGAATACAAGGTCGCATATGTAGGTGGTCAGGACGGACCTGCATAATCCTGTGCTTCCTTCACCCTTGATCAGTATTGACTGGAAGCACTGCCTTACAGCGCCGAGCACATTCTTGAACATCACGAGGAACCCTGTTATACCCGGCAGGCACACGCACTGCAATGCTGTGAAGAGGTTGTCTGTCGGGTCCACCACATATTTCCTTGACTGGGGCAGGTCCGCTGCTTTCATCACATCCTTCGGCAGTGTCATGGCGCTTCCTCCTGCGCATGCTTCATCCTTCGTATTGCTCTCGCCGCCTCTGATCTCCATTATGTCTCCTGACTGCCTTTCCTCGCAGAGATATGTCTTACTGCCTTCCTCGTTCTTGTAGTATATCTTTCCCTCTTCATCATACTCTACCCTGCCGTCCTCTCCCGCTTTCTCATAATCGACAAGGGGTTTTGTGGTGTAGGTGGATTCTGCAGCCCCCTCACTCACTTTGTAACTGCCTTCTCCTGTCTCCTCGACCTGGCTCACTGTCATCCTGCTGACCCTGTTTACCTTGCCTTCCTTATCTATAAGGTATTCATCCGTCCTGCCTTCGCCTTCGCTAACTGACACTCTCCTTGCGCCCTGTTCCTCTTTCTTGCTGCAGAAATCAGAGACCCCATACCATATGTTCTTGAGGGATGCCGCCTCCCCGCAGTACTGCTGGTATCGAGGGTCTTTTGTTCTCTCATATTTTATGCATTTCGACCTGCTCAGCTCGTTCATCATCAGGCAGCCCGAGTCCCACTTGTCCATGTACTCCTGCCCGCATCCGTCATCATCCTTTGTCATCTCAGGATTGAGCGCTTCCCCTATACATTCCTGGCTGGCGCTCTCCTGGAAATACACATCAGCGAGTGGCACGCTGGGGCAGAACACCCTGTCGCATATGTAATGCATGTACTTCTCCACTTTCTTTGCGTTCTCTTCGGCCTCCAGGCAGTTCTGGCTCTTGTCATCCCCCTCCTGTCCCATGCAGGCCTGGGCTTTCTGCATCAATGCGAAGAAATACATCACCCAGCTGAGGAGGCACGTGACAAAAGTTGTGAGGGTCGCCGCTTTCAGGGGCTTGAGTATGCGATCTATGGCATTTATTGTCGTATTGATGGCGGCTATCGAGGAGTTGAGCAGTTGTTTGGGTATCACGCTCGGCGGAACCTGCACGTCCAGAGCCACGCTTACGTCCCAGCACTGCTTCTGGACCTGTGTGACCCTTCTGCCGCTCCCGTCATCATAACTGTATTCCAGCTCAAGCTCCATGGGAAGCTTTATGATAAGGTCATCCTTGTCCATATCGCTGAGCTCTTCCTGTTCATAATCCTTCTGCTGCAGCTCCAGTACCGCATACCCTTTCTTCTTGTCCCTGCTCCAGACATCCTGCACTCCTCCGAGTATCTGGTTAGGGTCAAAGGCGTATTGCTCCTTGACCGCCCTGCTCAGCTTGTACTGCTGGAGTATCGGCTCGCGTATTATTTCCGGTTTCTCGCCGGGGCCCTGCCATTCGAGTTCTACATTGAATGCTAGCTGTGCGAGGCCCTTCCTCAGATGCTCGGGTATGATGACAGAGGGTGTCACATCGGATACCTCTATGTTCCAGTCGGCACCATAACCGCATCTTGCGAAAGTGACTATGGATTCATCTGTTTCGTCCGTCCTTCCGAGCTCATCTATCGCCACTATCTTTATGTGATTATCCCACGCGTTTGAGAACTGCCCTGTAGGTCCTGTACTGGATGTTCCTGCTGCCTGAGCCGAGGTGCCCACTGTTGTGGCGCCGCCGCCGGGGCCTCCTGTGTCCCCTGAGGGCGAGGTCCCTCTGGGATCATATAGGTATTCCTCTTTCTGTGATTTGATCTCCTGAGTGAGGAAGACATCCATGCTGAAATGGCCTTCATCATCAGCCTTTGTGACATACTCGTAATCCCCTTCTTTGACAAGCGAGCCGAGGTGAGTGAGCGTATCCATCATGCTGGTGCTCCATGATTCCGAGGAGTGCGTCTTGTTGTTCACGTAGACCGCTACTAATGCTCCCGGCTTTGAGACATTGCCCTCCACTTCCACCTCCTGGATGTATGAGGGGTCGAGCGCGTCAAGATTATGCCACCGTATTCTAGGGCCTTGCGCGTCCACCTCCACGCTGAATTCCTTCTCATACACATTGCCTGCCTTGTCAGAGAACTGGAGGTCTATGTTGTTCGTTTTCTCCTGATCAAGGTTAAGGTCTATGCTGAACCTTCCTGAGCCGAGAGGTTTCTCGTCTTTCCTGTCATTCACAGAATATATCAATGTCACATTCTCATTGACAGTCCCGTTGATTGTCAGAGAGGCTGAGGCTGAAAGGCTTGGTATCCTGTCCAGCTTGACATCGGGCCTTTCATTATCCACCAGCAGGCTGTATGAGGCGGTATTAGTATTGCCTGAGGGATCCTTAACCCATATCACTATCTCGTTCTCCTCCTTCAGGTTTATGTATTTGAACGTGAAATGCCCGCTTGAGTCAGAGGTGGTGAGCTGTGTGTAGCTGTCAGTGCCGACATCAGATGAGGGCTTGTTGACATACACCTTCAGCACGCTGTCGGGATCAGTATACCCTCCGAAGGTTATGCGCTCCCTGTTGTAATACTCAGGAAGGGAAACATTCAGTTCAGGGGGTGTTGTGTCATCGGCCGCAGCGGTATTGAAAGAAAAGAGATCTCCCCCATTATCTGCGGTGGCTGTCTCGTCATCTGTTGAGGATATCAGTTTGTAGTAATATGTCATGCCCTCATCCAGCCCGGTGAGTGTTATGGAATGGTTCTCGACAGGGTCGGATGATGACTCTGAGAGGGCCAGTCCCGGATCCTCGCCGTACTCCACACTGCTGTCCGCGGGCTCGTCTGTTTTCCATTCTATCTCAGCGCTTGTTCTGCTCGCATTGGCATCTGTGTCAGGCGAGTGGCTTATGGTGAGCGCGTGTGCGAATGTAAGATTGACAAGTATATACACGCAGAAGATCGTGATCATCTGCAGCAGTGACCTCGTTTTCTTTTCCATTTTTTGTATGCCCTTTTTAGTGCCTTAGCCTTTTCTATTTCCTCTGTTTTTCTGGTCCGGCTCTCAACTCAGCTGGCCCTAACATCATTGGTATCATTGTTTATTGCATCATCTGCACCAACTGATCCTCATCCCAGCTCCACATCCACCATGCTTGTGTAATTCTCGCTCCCTATGTCTATGAGCATCTTCGCATTCTCCTCATCACTCTCGGGGTGAGGTATCTTCTCTATGACATTGAATATTATCCTTGAGGCGGATGAGACATCCCTTCCTTTTATCTTCACGTCCCTCCTGTAACCCCCTATCGGCTCGTCCTCGCTGTTCATCAGGACCACATCCAGATTGTATGTGGCGTCGTCCTCAGGGAGCCTTATCACCCTCTGGTCCTTTGACGATCCTTCCTCATAGGGGTATTTCCTGTAAAGGTTATAATCCGTGAAATTTTCGGACCTTAAATATATTACTGCATACTCCCCTTTCTCAAGGCTTTCCGCGGGCATCAGCTCTCCTGCTGTGAGCCTATGCTTCTTGACCTCAAAAGGCAGCTTATTCACAGGTGTCATGAATACAGGGACATGGTACTCATCCTCAGGCACGACCTCACTCCCCTTCATGTAATCCTCGTGCTCGGCTTCTATGATGCCGGGAGTGCAGAAAGAGGGAAGCTTTGTCCTGAGCCTGTACAGCCCGCCTTCCGCGCCGGTCTTCCCCAGGTCGCAGTAATAGGCATTCATGCAGTTGAATGTTATGTTCGCGCCTTTGATATCACTGAAATCGTTTGCATCCTTCGCACGTATATCATATGTCTCTTCCGTCCTCTCATCACAATAGCCCCCGTCATTCCCTTCCGGAGCGTTGTACTGGGAGATGGGGAAATTTGTCCTGTCCCCCTTGTTATGGTTTATCATCACAGGGAAAGCGAACCTGAAACTGTAGCCCTTCCCATCAAATGCATCATCATCGTTTATGACTATCTCCACAGGATACACAAGATCGTATGTGAAATGGTATATGTTCACGCAGAGGTAGCTGAGGTATTTCGACGCGCCTTTGGCGAAGCTCGCGCTCATTATGTCCCCCTCGCTCGGCCTCACCCTCATCATGAAAGGCCATTCCTTGAGGAAGAGGACTCCGGCCTGCAGGTCATTGTAATCTTTTTGGGCCGCGTCCCAGTAGAAGTGGAAGTAATCGTAAGCGTCAGGGGGCACATCATCGGGCACCTTGCCGTCTGCGATCTCTGGGGGGTCATACTGCCTCAGGTTCTCATATTTCTCTTTAGGGGCGGCGAAAGGCTCGTGTTCCGTCCCCCTGAATCTTATCTTTGGGAGGTTGTAATACAGTATGTTCTTTATCTCTTTCTTCACATCGGGCTTGTACCAGCTCAGCTGTCCGCACTTGAACACCATGTCTGTGAATGGTATGTTTGGGCCCATTGTCATCAGGTCTATGGTCAGGTCCTCAAGGAACATGTTGGTATTCTCATGCGTCATTATATTGACAGCGAGCTCGTGCATCCTTCTCAGGCCTGCCTTTGCTGACGCGCTGAATGTCTCTATCCTCGTGACCTCATTGGTGCCTTTGACCTTCACATTGAGGGGGTATTTTGCTGTTATGATAACCTCATTGACACCTATCGTGGTCTTTGAGGTCATGTTGCCTGCTTCCTCTATGCTGAACTGTTCTTCAAGGGGAGCAAAATCCCTCAGGCATGCATCAAGGTTCTCTTCCACATATCTTGATATCTGCTTTTCCATATTCCCTATTGACGGCACATTGCTCTTTCCGTTATGGTACCAGTAGGGTGTCTTTATCATGCTGCCATCTGATGACTCGATATAAGCTGAAGGGTCGCTCTTTATGTGCTCAGGGATGTAGAGGTATCCTCCCTGCTGCCCCATCATGAGAACTGCCTTGTTGAGAGTGACCTGCATACACCCATCAATGTATTCCTTGACAGGCATGAGCTCTGAGGGTATGACTTCAGGCTCTTCCATCTGTATGCTCTCACCCCTTATGTAGAGGAACACACCCACTAGAGCGACAATCAGAATCCCGATTATTATGAATAAGGTTATCTGGCCTCTTTTTTCCTTCATTATCCGTCATTTAGAGGGATTGGATTTATAAAAGTTGTGGTCAGGTGGTGCTGTCAAGTTAAGTGCCATTGAGGCCGTCGGCGCCAATACTGCGAGCACTTTCAGCTTTTATAACAAGTCGAGAAGGGGGAAGCCCCCTACGGGGAACCTCGACTATAATCCAGACGAAGCAAGTGCGAGCCCGGCGCAACGAGGCTTTTGCCTGCAAAAGCCGAGCCAGGCCTCAATGGCACAAAGACACAATACTTGATAGGGCCTGGCTAGGGAAGGCTGAGGGCCTTTTTATCGGCTTGTAGGGGCCAGAATGTGATACGGAATCATAGAATCATGCATTACGGCATTGCAACAGATTGCATTGCGGCAGAATCGGGTTGATGATAGATTATCATGCAGATGGATGACAATGACATGATCATTGGATAAGGATATAATCTGTGATGCTTTCGAGGTCACTTATCCATTGGCCTATCTTATCCGTATCCACTATCATTTCTTGAACATGTACTTGTACATGTTACGTTTTGTGGTCTGGTACTTGACGCTCTTGCTCTCCCTGAGCTTCTTGAGGCTCATGGTTACCGAGCCGATAGAAATCCCGAGCTTCTCGCTCAATTCCTTTGATGTGTACCATTTCTTTGGATGTTTCTTCAAAAAATCGTAAATATCCTGTTGTCCCATTATCAAACCACCCTTTATCCCCTGAAATTTAGCTTATTTATATACCTTTTGCTTAATCATATGGTAGTGAAGCTTAAAAGAGGCCTGTCTTGACATGCTGTCCTGATATATATGATGTGTTGAATCATGTGTTGAATCCGTGTTGAGACTGCATCCCTAAGGCCTTCCGGAAATATGAAATACCCGGGCCGCGGAATAATGCCCAGAATATCATTAGAGGAACACAAAAACAAGATTAGAGACTGCATTCTCAGGGAATCTGTCGATGGCCGGTTCTTGCGGGGCAGGGTCATGCTCAAGGGTTTCCGCGCCTGCCTTCTCCTGAGCAGGCTATTTCTTCCTGATCAGGACCACTGTGATTATTATCACCAGCAGGGCTATGGCAACTTCGCCCAGTATTATGAGTATCAGCAGGGGGTCCGTCCCGCTCTCATCTTTGGGTTTCACTGGGGAGGAATATGATGAAGGGGGAGGTGTCGTTGATCCCCCTGTATCCTGGCCTGTCTCTTCCCCTCCTGAACCATCAGTTGTCCCGTCACTGCCATCATCCGGCGAGCTGGTATTCTCCTCTCCGCTCTCATCCTCTCCGTTTTCCTGACTGTCCTCTCCTTCTCCTGCTGTTCCGCAATCCTCTATCTTTATCCTTGTGGTGTTGTACTTGTGCTCATCGCCGTCATCATAGTACAGGTTTATAGTGAGGGCATATGTGCCGGACTGGACGTCATAAGGTATGGCAATGGTATGGCTCTCCTCCCATTTGTTATCCTCATCATACTTATAATCAAGATTGAAATTCTCAGTGATATTGATTCCGAGGAGGCTGTTGACCAGGGAAAGGTTCACATCTTCATCATATCTCCCTATATTCCTTATGTCATAATGCACGTCCAGCATCCTGTCACAGTCCATTGTTGTGGGGCTGATGTCGAGCTTGTGGAAAAGAAGTTCATGCCTTTCTTTTATTATCTCGAACCTGTCGGCAGTGTCATCAATTATCTCTATCTTGTCGCCGCTGCTGGAATTCTTCCCTTCAATCTCTACGACAACATAATATTCGTCATCATCCTTCACATCAAAAGGTATATTGAATGAGAAATCGACTTTCTCTGAATCACCGTCATCAATGTCGCCGAGATCGAAATCAAACTCTATATCATCGCCCTCATCATCCTCCATCCTGTTCCCGTTCCTCTCAAAATAGACAAGAACCTCCACATCCTCTATCTCATCATCGCCTTCGTTCTCCACTTCGAAATCTATGCTGAGTTTCTCATCGGGCTTGACCTCATTGTCTCTCTCAACCGACTCCAGGTCCACATCATTGATCTCAAGCTGCGCGGCCGCGCTCAATGACAGGATAAGAAATATGATAATCGCACATACTGGTAAAAAGGTGTTCTTAAATGTTATTTTCACCACCCCGATGCTTTATAGAGGGTATATGGCACCCTTTCTTTAAAAAGTTTTTGTTATTTTAGAGGGGTTAAAATCAGAAAGTGGGGGGGGGGATTATATGGCATATTCATGTCATGCTCATGCTGTATCTCAGCATTGACATGATCCTGTAGAAAGGGAATACCTTCAGGTTGTCCCACTTCTCCTTTGTTGACGCATCAACATACTCCATTGTGCTGCCGAAGGTGTCATTGATCTTCTTCACCCTGATCATCTCCTCGAACTCATCGTATTTTATGTCCTGTGTGTCATCCGCGGCCGGCGCGCTTGTCTCTTCATCCTTGTTTTCTGTGTACTCTATCAGGTGGTTCCTGTAGATGTTTGTCGCTGTCCTGAACTTTCCGAGGTAAGAGAACTGTTCCATCAGGCTGTATTTGTTCCTGCTCTCTTCATCCATGCCTGCGCTTCTGAGATATTTAGCGTCCTTTGCGCTCCTGTCCTGTTCGTGACTCTCTTTTGACTTCCTTGTTTTTTTCCTCCTGCTCTTCAGCAGTCTCTTGTTGACCTTTTCAGCGATGTCCTTCACAGAATCGCTTTTCCTGCCTTTATCATGGCTGCTGCTTTTCCTGCCGCTTTCGTCATCATCGTCGTTATCGCCTTCATCTTCGCCTTCGCTGCCATCTTCATCCTCCTCATGGGCTCCCTCCTGCAGTATCGACATAAGCCCCCCTCCCCTGAGCAGGACGCCGGAGTTCCAAGCGCCGAAGGCCCATTCATCAGCTGATCCTGTATGGGAAAACGCCGGGCTTTCAGCCATATCAATCTGGGCTGCACCTGTCCGCGACGCCTCCCTGTCATCGCTGCCTATGTTGTTCTCTATGCTCCCTGTCCTCCACCCCACCGAGGGGTTTTCTGAAGAATCAAGTCTTATCCTGCCCTCAGGGAATCCTTCACTTTCTGATTTCTCAACAGCTCTGTTTCTCAAGAACATAAATCCCCCTTTTTTTGGAATCATCGTCAGGCGGCCGCGATAAGCTTATTCCGCCTTCTCCTTGCATCCTCTTCCTTCATTTCTTTCCGTCTCTTTGCTGGATATAATATCCAACAGAAAAATATAAATACTATTTAAATATTTCTGTAGTCTGATACAATGGTGGGAAACAAGCCGAATTTCACTGATATGGACATCCTGAGGGCCTTCATCCTCATGGAGGAGAGGATGGGCCGGCAGGATCTATGCGCAAGGCTCGGCCTGGGGGAGGGGACTGTCAGGACAATACTTGAGAGCCTCAAGGAAAAAAGCCTCATAGGCTCCACAAACAAGGGCCATGTGTTCACGCAGAAAGGACTGGACGCTAGAAAGGAGATCTTCAGCAGGATAAGCGCTCCGCAGGAGGTTAAGCTCCACTTCTACAGGCAGTACAAAAGGGTTGCGCTCGTCTGCAGGCCAGGCAGGAAGCTAAGCACAGGATACGCATTGAGGGATCATGCTGTGCGGAACGGCGCAGAGGGCGCGATAATACTCAGGTATGAGAAGGGGAAAGGCCTTGTGCTTGACCAGGATGTGGGGTATACGTTCGAGTATCTTGAGGACAGGTTCGAGCTGGGCCATAATGACCTGCTCATAATAACATTCGCAGGCAGCCTAAGGGATGCGGAGAACTCCGCTCTGGCGGTCGCGGAGAAGATAGAAGGGAAGAGGTTTGTTTGATTGTTTCCAGCCATACCTTCTTTCAATCTTCTTCTACCCCATCTCTTCAACCACCTTCTTTGCCGCTTCCTTCCTGTTCTCTGCATTGAGTATGGGCCTTCCTATCACAATGAAGTCAGAGCCGTTGCTTATCGCATCTGCCGGAGTCACCACGCGCTTCTGGTCATCTTTTGCAGACCACGACGGCCTTATTCCCGGAGTGAGTATGACGAAATCATCACCGCAGGCATCCCTTATCGGCCTTACCTCTTTTGCTGACGCTACCACTCCGTCAAGGCCTGCCTTTTTGGCGAGCTTCGCGAGATGCACCACCTGCTCCTCCACACTGCCCTCTATCCTGAGCTCATTGTTCATTGTCTCCCTGCCTGTGCTCGTAAGCACAGTCACTCCCAGAACAAGGGGCCTGTCAAATCCCATGGTCTCTGCCTCATCCTCTGCTCCTTCGGCAGCCGCCTTCATCATCTCAACACCGCCCGAGCAGTGCACATTGAACATGTAGACTCCGAGCCTTGCGGCTGCCCTCGCATAGTTGGCCACAGTGTTGGGTATGTCATGAAATTTCAGGTCGAGGAATGTTTTGCACTTTGCCTTCTGTATTTCCTCTATGACAGCGGTCCCGCACTTTGTGAAGAGGGAATTGACCTTGAAGACTCCCGCGCTCTCCTTCAGCTCGTCTATTATCTCCTTTGCCTCGTCAAGGCTTCCCACGTCAAGCGGGAGCACAAGCCTTTCTTTCGGTTTGAGATCCATTGTATCACCTTTCTGCTCTTTTGTCCGGCATTTGTAATGCTTCATTCCTGCAGTTTTTCCAGCCTCTCAACAAGCCTTGCAGGTTCTGATTCATAGACTATCCTTGATTTTGTCGGCTTTTTGAATGTTTCTACAATATCCTTGACAAGGTCTGTCGCTCCGCCTGTTCCTGTGAAAACCCCTACTTTCTTTCCATAATCATAAAGGCAGGTGAATTCATTCAGTGTTCCTATGGCCCCTTTTATTATTATGCCTGCATCGCAGCCTGCTGTTGAAGTGACATTCCTGTATTTTCTTGCTGCAAGAGGATCATCAGCAAACTCAAACTCTGCAGGAACAAAGACAAATTCGTCAAAGCCTTCAGCAGGGAAGCCGTGCTTTTCCTTGTGCTCATTGATATCTATGCCGGGGGAGTATGCTATTGTTTTCCCGCCCGTTTCTTTTGCCCCCAACACAGCCTCGTAAGGCAGGCCGGGGCATCCTCCTGTGATGAGTGTGTGGCCTCTTATTGCTATCTCTTTTCCCAGCTCTCTTGCTTTTTTACTCAGCTCTTCAGGTATTTCTCCTGAGGCAGAGCCGTATACTGCTATTTTCATCTTATTTGAAAATTGCGCAGGGTTTAAAACCCCGCACTTTAGTGTGCAATGACCAAAAATGGAACATTTTTGGCACGCCAGAAACCTTTTGTTTCTGAGCGTTTTCAAATCCAAAAACTCGCCTGTCAAGGCGAGGAGCGTAAAACTCCGCCCTTTAGGGCGGAGATAGCTCCGAGCGGCGAGTTTTTGTTATCTCAACAGGAACAGCTGAATGCTGGTTCACGTTCTCCCTTACTTTTGCCTTCAGCTCATCGCTGAGCCCTTCGGCCGCCATAGGCAGCAGCTTTTTAGCATCGCTCAGCCAGTGGTAGGGGATGCCGAACTCTTTCTTTATGTATTCCGCGACTCCCATGCCATCATCCCTCTTCTCAAGCCTGTTGACCAAAGCGACTACTGCAGTAACTTCAACACCGGCTTCCTTCAGCTTCTTGATCTCGCTTATCACGCTTCCTCCTGTGGTTGTGACATCCTCAAGCACCACTGCCTTGTCCCCTTCAGAGAGCGGGCCTATGAAATACCTGTCCCTCGGGTCACCATGCTCCTTGGGTTTTTCTCTTCCGATTATAATCTTATGGTCCGGCCTGCCCCTGAGGCCGAGATTGTAATTGACAGCGACAGCCAGTTTTGTTGCTCCGGCCGGCACGCCATAGACATAATCAAAATCAATATCATTGTCCTGCAGGAATTCATGCACGAACTGGGCGGTCCTGTCCAGCAGCTGGAATGTATCTGAGAGCACCCTGCAGTTCGCATACCAGTGCGAGATCCGTCCTGATTTCAGCTTGAACGGCTCCTCTTTTATCCCCACAACATTGTTCTCAAGAAGAAACTTATCGAACTCCTGCCTGTCGAATTCCATACGCGCACCCCTCTTTTTTCTCTTTTTCTGTTCTGAATACTGAGTTATGCTCTTCTTCTATCCTGGATATCAGGGAATCAAGGATATCATTCTTTTTCTCTGAATTCATGACTCTTCCAGAACAATAAGCTTCCTTCATCTTGTAAAGGACACCCAATGCTTCATTCAACGCCTCTTCATTCACATCCGGAGCGAGATTGAATGCTCCCCTGTAAGACATGAAGGCTCTCCTGTAATTGGCTTCAGAAGACATGCCAAGGTCAGCCATATACTCATAAGAAGTCCCCTGCTGTATGAAATGGTTGTACACCTCTGATTTCTCTGCTTCCCTTGCTGCTCCTTCAGGGCTCTTATCACTCATTTTTGCCTCCTGAAAAATGTTTCCCTGCCCTGATTCTTATAAAGTTTTCCATGGCTGAACACGACCTTCCCTCCCGCGATAGTTGTCACAGGCCATCCCTTCAGCTTGCGGCCGCTGAAGGGGCTCCAGCCGCATTTCGTCTTCAGCTTCGCGTTATCCACTTCCTTCTCAAGATCCATATCTATTATTGTGAGGTCAGCATCATAACCCTCTCCCAGGCCGCCTTTATTCCTTATGCCGAATATGGCTGCCGGGTTTTTTGAGGTGAGCTGTACAAGCCTCTTCAGGCTCAGCTTCTTCCTGTTCACTGCATCAAGCATGAGAGGCAGCATGGTCTCCTCTCCGGGAACGCCTGCTGGCTGATCCTTCTTTGCCCCTTTCTCCTGGATGGTGTGCGGCGCATGGTCAGTCCCTATCGTGTTTATGGTGCCGTCCTCCAATGCCTTCCATAATGCGTTTTGGTCTCTCTTCTTCTTCAGGGAGGGTATCATCTTTGCGAACGCGCCCTGCTCCCTGAAATCCCTCTCTGTCAGGAACAGGTGATGGGGTGTCGCTTCTGCGAACACATTGTCCATCACCCATTCGTTCTCTTTCCTGTACTCCCTTATCTTCTCCAGCTCATCCGCTGATGATATGTGGCAGAGGTATAATGGTGTCTTTGTCCTCATGGAATACAGTATCGCCTGCTCAACCTTCGGGCCTTCAGCATGGACTGCCACAAGCTTTGAGCTGTCGAACACTCTTCTTATGGTGTCAGCATCCTCTATCATCATCTTTCCTGTTGACAGGTTCATGAACAGCTTTGTTCCGGCAACATTACCCTTGCTGTTCTCTTTCCTTATCTCAGAGAGATTGTCCCTTGATGCGCCTATATAGAATCCGTGATTCACGATGCTCTTCTTCGCCAGAAACCTCTTCTCCTCAAGATCGAAATAGGTGAGCGTCGGAGGTATTGTGTTGGGCATGTCAAGGAATGTTGTTATGCCTCCTGCAGCCGCGGCCCTGCTCCCTGTGCCGAGGTCTTCCTTGTATGAGAGTCCCGGCTCCCTGAAATGCACATGAGGGTCTATCACGCCAGGTATGACAAAGTTATTCTGCGCATCAATGGTCTTCCCGGCTCCGGAGTCCTTTTCAGATATCCTTTTTATCTTCCCGTCCTTTATATAGATGTTCCTGACTACCTCTTCCTCCCCTCTCATCAGCCTTGCGTTCTTGATCTTGAGATCCATCGCCATTCTCGCACCTTATGATATTGCCTTTCAATGTTGCAGGGCACTCTAAAGAGGTATCTTCTTCCCTGAAGCGTCCCGCCTGTACTTCCCGAACTCGAATGTCTGCTTGAGCATGCTCTTGCTGAACACAGGGCCTTCCTTGCATACCCTCAGGCCTGTGTTATCAAGGCAGCACTGCCCGCATATGCCGAAGCCGCACTTCATGTATCTCTCCATGCTCGCCTCGCAGTCGATGCCGTGCTTGTCCGAGATATCTATCGCCTTCTTCATCATCACTTCAGGCCCGCAGGTGTATATCATCCCTGTCCTCTTCCTCTTTGTTATCACACTCTCAAGAAGGTCTGTCGCGAACCCTTTGCTTCCGCAGCTTCCGTCGTCAGTAGCTATGTGCATGACAGCGCCTGCCTTCTTCATCCTCCCCACATACATCACATGGTCGATGGTCTTCGCGCCGAGGATGAAATCAACCTTTGTGCCCATGCTGCGCAGCTCATTGGCAAGGAAAGCGAGAGGGGCTGTCCCGCATCCGCCTCCCACCAGCACTGCATTGCATTTTCCCATGGTGAATCCCCTTCCGTAAGGCCCTCTTATCCCCACCATGTCGCCTTCCTTCAGGCTGTTGAGTTTCCTTGAGAAAGGGCCGGCTGAGAAGACTGTTATCCCGAACCTCTCGCTGTCCTGATAGCTTACAGAGAAAGGCTTCTCATCAATGCCTGGCAGCCAGACATTCACGAACTGTCCCGGCTTAGCATCAAGGCTGCCGCTGAAGATGAAAGTCCTTGTGTCCTTCGCCTCATCAACCGCTTTCTCTATCCTGTGCATGGCTGGCTGTTCGGTCTTCATTTTATCGCCTGATAATTGTATGTATTATCCTCCCTGTGTAACATTCTCCGAACGCTCATAACTCCCTCATATATGCCTCTCTCGCGCGCATCATCGCGTCATGGAGGGCATTGCACTCCTTCACATGCTTTTCGTAACTCCTGATCGGAGTCAAATACTTCCCTGCCCCCCCAATGCATCCTTCAATCCACTTGCCGGCCTCCACATAAAGGTTTATGCTTCCGTCGTAATGCTTCGCTTTTTTCGGCCTTGCGATGTTCTCCTCTTCTATCATCCTGTATGTTTTCATGAGCCGGACTATCATCTCATTCTCATCAGCCGGTTCTCTCATGTTTTCTGTGCTGAGCTTCAATGCGATGCATGTGAGATTCTCATCATCCAGATGCTCCTTCACCATGCTCTCGAACTCGCTCAGGCCTGTGAGCATGCCTGACATGAAGCAGGCGTCAATGCTGCAGTGTATGTGCCCGTTCTTGATGCTTGCTCTTATCATGGATCACACCACACTCTCTGATTCATCCCCTGTCCTTCTCGTGCGTAATGCCCCTCATGCTGCTTATGCTCTCATAACCCTCTTTCTGCATGAACCCTTTCATCTCCATGCTCACTTTCCTGAAGACATCTATGCCCCTGCTATATACTGCAGTGCCCATTCCCACTGCCGAAGCGCCTGCCATGATCATCTCAACAGCATCGCGGCCGCATGCAACACCGCCGGTGCCTATTATTGGTATCCTCTCTTCTTTCCCCTGCTGTTTCAGCGCCTCATACACATCATAGACGCACCTCACAGCGATGGGTTTTATCGCAGGACCTGAAATACCGCCTTTCCTGTTGGACAGTATCGGCCTTGCTGCCTCTATGTTTATCACCATGCCTGGGCCGACTGTGTTTATCGCGTTTATCGCGTCAGCGCCCGCTTTCGCAACAGCCTTTGCCACATCTCCTATACTGCTGACATTCGGGGTGAGCTTGACTATGACAGGAATATTTGAATTCTTCTTGACCTCTTTTGTCACTCTTGCGGAAACTTTAGGGTCAGCGCCGAACGGCCTGCCGAACTCTGACTCTACATTCGGGCATGAGATGTTCGCTTCTATAAGGTCAGGCCCTGCTTTTGATATCTCCCCTGCAACAGCCCCGAACTCCTTCTCTGTTGAGGCGAAGATGGACGCTATGACAGGGACGCCAGAGTGCTTCTTCGCATACTCTATCTCTGCGATGCTCTCTTCCGCTCCTGCATTGGAGAGCCCGACCGCATTGACCATCCCCTGGCCGTAAGTGAGTATCACAGGGCATGGGTGGCCTTTTCTCGGCTCCATGCCTATAGACTTTGTGGTAAGGGCTCCTGCTCCGTTCTTAGCTACATTGCAGAGGCTTGAGCCTGATACTCCGAGGATGCCGGATGCGAGGATTGTTGGGTTGTCCAGTTTCACACCGCAGATCTCTGAGGAGATGTCTGCGTGAGTTCTGTCTGCATTATTGTAGGAATGTGCCCTGCTGTATCCTGGATTATCTG
This sequence comes from Candidatus Woesearchaeota archaeon, assembly GCA_046484055.1. GTDB lineage: Archaea > Nanobdellota > Nanobdellia > Woesearchaeales > UBA12501 > JAWOBY01. The sequence goes on from JAWOBY010000014.1 coordinate 36,117, forward strand.
CCATCAAAAACCCCCATCATCTTTCAGCCAGTACTGCCGCATGCTATGATGCTTTATGTTCATCCGTGTTTTGCCTTAGGTTTATATTTTTTTTGAAGAAAAAAGGCCGCAGAGGCCTCAGGAAGAGGGAATAAGGCCTCTCTTTCGTCTGCGTTCGGGGGTGAAAAAGGGGGCTTGGTTCTTAATCCGGCCTCCCTCCCCAACTTTGCCTGAACCACAAAAACCTTTATAAAGGGCCTTGACGGAAGGGATGTCACAATGCCACACGTACTTCAGACAGATTTTCACGGCAACCCTAATGTGGGCCTTTACGGCTTCGCTAATGACAGTTTCTGCCTTTTGGGCTGGGAAGTGCCTGAAAAGAAGGCAAAGGAGATAGGCAGAGTGCTGGATGTGCCAGTTCACAGGATAACCCTCTGCGGCACGTCCCTGATAGGAGTCTTCTGCGCGGGCAACAACAAGGCTGTAGTCATACCTGACATAGTGTTCGATCATGAGATCAGGGCTCTTGAAAAGCTAAAGATACCGTTTGAGACCATAAAGACAAGGTACACTGCGCTGGGCAACAACCTGCTGTGCAATGACCACGGCTGCCTGGCCAGTTCAGAATTGAGCGCGGATGCCAAAAAGAGGATAAGGCAGGCCCTTGATGTCTCGCTCAAGCCGGGCATGATAGCTGAGATCAACACTGTAGGTTCTGTGGGCGTGCAGAACAGCAATGGCTGCCTGATACACCGCGATGCGAAGGCTTTTGAAATAAAATTTATAAAGGAACTCCTGAAAACAGATATAGAGACAGGGACTGTCAATATGGGGAATCCTTATCTCGGCTCAGGCATACTGTGCAACAGCAACGGCTTTGTTGTGGGTGATGCTTCAGGAGGGCCTGAGGTCGCGCATATTGATGAGAGTCTTGGTTACCTTAAAAAATACAGGAATAAATGAATGCGGTAATGAACAAAATGGACAAGGAAAACGAAGAGAAGAAAAATAGCGAAGGGGATGAATCCCCGGAAGAATCCAGAGAGGGGTCAGGGAAAGAAGCCCTGGGAGCTGGAGCAGGTCCTGCCTCATCACAGGAAGGCGGGGGCGGCAGCGCAGCAGAGAACGCAGCAGAGAAGAATCTCCAGCAGAAATACATGGAGCTGCAGTTCATGCAGCAGCAGGTGCAGGAGATAAGGAAGCAGATACAGAACATGGATAACCAGATAAGCGAGCTGGAGAACACAAACAATGCGCTTGACGACCTTTCCAGGACAGAGGACAACACTGAGATGTTCGTTCCGATAAGCTCAGGCGTGTTCACAAAGGCAGAGCTGAAGGACCACAAGAAGATACTTGTCAATGTCGGGTCGAACGTCGCGGTTGAAAAGCCGCTTGAGGATGTAAGGAAGATGATAAGCGACCAGATGCAGGAGATAGAGAAGTACAAGAAGCAGGCGTCAGACCAGCTTGAGCAGCTGATGGATCACGCCCGCAAGTCCGAGGAGGAGCTCAGGAAGCTCGTCCAGTGACAAAGCGCTTAGACGCGCGATAAGCATATAAACAAGGCAATTTTTTGAAAATGTTCAAATTCTTGAAAGACAAGCTGAAGAGCACTGTGAAGAAATTCTCCCAGGAGGTTGATGAGGAATCTGATGTTGTTGAGGAGAAGACAGTAGAAGAGCCTGCAAAGAAAAAACCATCAGCGGGCAAAAAGAAGAAGGCCGAACCTCAAAAGAAGAAAGCGAAAAAGGCCAAGGAGAAAGAAAAGCCTTCAAAGCCTGCGAAAAAGAAGACTCCTCAGGAAAAAACAGAAAGAAAGAAGGAAGAGAAGAGAGAAAAGGAAGAGGAGCCTGAGACAGAGAGAAAGGCAGAAAAGAAAGAAGAGCCTGAAGAGAAGTCCGGGAAAGCGGAAAAAGAGGAAAGCGAGGACAAGGAAGAAAAGGAGGATAAGGAAGGCAAGGGCTTCTTCAGACGATTCAGGGAGAGATTCACAGGGCCTGCTGAGAAGGAAGAGATTGTTGAGGAGGAGAAGGGGAAAGAAGAGCCTGAAGAGAAAGAGGCAGAAAAAGAAGGAGTGAAGGAAGAGGAACAGGGGAAGCCGGAAGAACCTGAGGAGAAAGAAGCAGCGGAAGAGAAGGAGGAAGCGGAGCCTGAAAAGGAAGAGGCAGAAGAGGAGAAGAAAGGCTTCTTCGGCAGGGTGAAGCATGTAGTCACCACCAAGGCGCTCTCTGAGGACAAGTTCGAGAAGATATTCTGGGATCTGGAGCTGGCATTGCTTGAGAGCAATGTGGCTGTGGAGGCGATAGAGAAGATAAAAGAGGACCTCAGGCAGAAGCTCGTCCACCAGAGGTTCAGGAGGTCAGAGATAGAGGACATGATACTCAGCACGCTCAAGGAATCCATAGGCTCTCTTTTTGATGTTGAAGGCATGGACCTGAAAGCCATGGCAGAAGAGAAGAAGCCCCTTGTCATAGCATTCGTGGGGGTGAACGGCTCAGGCAAGACAACAAGCATAGCGAAAGTCGCGCATCTCATGAAGAAGAAAGGCCTCAAGCCGGTCATAGCCGCGGCAGACACGTTCAGGGCCGCCGCGATACAGCAGCTGGAGGAGCACGGCAATAACCTCGGGGTCAAGGTGATAAAGCATGATTACGGCTCTGATCCCGCTGCGGTCGCCTTTGACGCGATAAAGTATGCGGAGTCAAAAGGCCTTGATCTAGTGCTCATTGACACAGCAGGAAGGCAGCACTCCAACATGAATCTTGTTGATGAGATGAAGAAGATTGTCCGTGTCGCCAAGCCCGACATCAAGGTATTTGTCGGCGAGTCCATAACAGGCAATGACTGCATAGAGCAGGCCAAGAGCTTCAATGAAGCTGTAGGTGTGGATGGGATCATACTCACAAAAGCTGATGTTGATGACAAGGGCGGCGCTGCAGTCTCTGTAAGCTACGTGACAGGAAAGCCGATACTGTATCTCGGCATGGGCCAGGGCTATGATGACCTGAAGGAGTTCGACAGGTCAGTCATTCTGGAGAATCTCGGTCTATGATACTGGTATTATGGTCCTGGATCATTCTCATGGGATCCTTTCATGAATGTTCATGAGATCACTTAATCGCTCTTTGGGCATTTTCCGCTGTATGGATTTCTGCTATCTTTCATGGCATTAGGCCTGGCCATCCCCTCACACCCGGACACCTCCATTGCAGGAAGCTTTTCGGGATAGCCGTCATATGCGCCTTCAAGATACATCTCCTTTGTCCTGAGAAAATCAAAATACATGTCAGACATATGGGCAAATCTTTTTATGAGAGAGCCGCCGTCATTCTTCGCCATCAGGAAGAGAAGGTCTGCTTTGGCCCCCGCGCTCTTGTCATACATTCCATTATCACCTATCTCATGGGCGATGTCCCTTATTGATTTGTGGAGGCCTTTGAAGCTGAACCATCTCCTGACTGTCTTATCCTCATCAGTGCTCTCATCAGCACAGCCCGCGCTCACTATCCTGAAATAGTTCCTGTAAATGTTCTCTGTCACTTCATCAGGATTGAATCCTCCTGAATGATCACCGAAGCCCAGCTCTGCAGCAAGCAGGTTCAGCATAAGGAAGGTGGCGCCGTAGTCAATGCTCAGGGTTCTGTTCTTCCCGCGCACCATGGAAAGATTGCTGAGAGCGCAGGCATAATCAAGGAAATGGCTTCCTGTCATCCCTTCACCATATCCCCATCTGTTCAGCTCGTTTATGTCATGGCCCGGCTTAATCGCATGGACAGGGATATATCTGCCTTCATGCTTCCTTGATATGGCAGCTCCCATGTCCGGCTCAAGCGGGAAAAACGAGAATGAGGGCCATACATTGCTGCCTTTGCAGCTCTCCACATACCAGAAAGCGTCGCTCAGCTTTGCGATAGCGCTCTCTTTCGTCTCCCAGGGCGTCATGATGCCCTGTATGTTAAGTTTCTTCCTTTTTCTTCCGCTCTTTAGGAATCCTATGAATTCAGCAAGCCTTGAATCCCTCTCTTTCATCATCTCTTTTGTCATCAGTTTGCCGTCTATCCTCTCTCCCAGCTTGTTCTCAAAAGGGATTCCTTCGTGATATGCTGATTCCCTCCCTATCAGAAAACCCCTTATGTTCAGTTCATCTACGGTGTCCTCTATGCTCTTCCTGTTGCTTCCGTGATAGTCGAAAGCGCTGCAGTATATGCTGTACTTGTCTATCTTCCATCCCATGTCAAGCATCGCTGTATGAAACTCTCTCAATTTCCCTATATTCTCAGGGCGTAGTATGTTGGGATCCTCTATTATCATCGTGTTTATGGTTCTCTTTCTTGTCGTGAGCCTGAGGGCGTTATGGAGATTCTCTGCAGCCTTCTCAGGCCCGTAAGCAGGCTCTGCTGTGCGGACAGAGCAGTAATCGCACCTGTTCCCGCATCCCGTGCCTAGCATGGTATGCACATCCATGTTTCTCGACTCACGCAGGACATACTCCTGGTTAAGAGTGTAGGGATGCAGAATTCCTGTGTCAGGCAGCTCCCCTCCCCTCCTGCCGAGGTACGGCCTTGCGTTTTTTCCGGAATTTTTTCCCGCTCTCCTGCCTGAACCCCATATTGCTTTCCTCACTCTCAGTCCTTCAGGCAGTCGCGCCTCTCCCCCTATGATATATCCTCCCTCATGCTTTTCAAGAATGTTATCTCCTGTGAGAATATTCTTTATGAGCTGTACAAAAGGGCTGCCGTGCCCAATGCAGAGAAGATCGAACAGCCCTTCCCCGAAGAATCTGGTGTAGGTCTTTCTTGTGACCTTGTCCTCAACAGCGAAGGTGGGCCCTCCTGCCGCTATGAAAGGTGCTCCCGCTTCCCTGGATTTCTCTGCCATCTCCAGAGCGAGAGGGAGTCCTTTGTCGCTCACTGAAAGCCCCAGGACAGCCCTGTCATCCTCTTTCATCCTGCTTACCAGATTTTCCGTTTCCTTGGCGAGCGATTCAGGGGCATCTTCTGAGTATTCATGTATTGAGGGGAATTCAGAAATAGAGATGTCATATATTGCATGGTCAGCGGGTTCCTTCCTTTTCAGCCTCCATTCCTCTATCCTGACAGCCTGGACGAGCGTGATTATGCCGAGGTTGTTCCTGGCCATGTTCATCTTTAGGAGGGGTATCTCTCCCTTATCTCCTGCCTGCATCCTGCTGTAGGGCTCGCAGTTAGCGAGTATTATCTCAAGCTTGGGTTTGTCTGTTATGCTTCCACCCCATACATCATCCCATATATCTCATCTTTCATGTTAGTACTGCATGGCCTTTTCCCTCATGAAAGCGCTGTAAGCTCCCTGCACATCTTTTATCTTCTTCTTGGCGAGTTCTATGTTGCTGGCAAGAGCCTCTTCCGGGGAATTTTGCTTGACTGAATCCCTGTCCCGCTCAACAATGAGGCTGCTTATCTGGTATATGAATCTTGTTTCGCTGACCATGTCAGTGCGGTTGTCTTCCTTCATCCTGTATGTGGATCCTTCCTCCTTTAGGCCGAACTCGTCTCTTATCCTTCTGAAGAGCTCATAATCATCCTCCATGATGCTGGCAGGGGTTGACCATCCCCTAGCTGTGCCTGCTGAGACGAACCTTGATGATACCATCTCCATCCTGGGCGTCAGCAGTTTCAGGAGGCTGATGTTCCAGAACGAATCCCTCTCTATCTCTGAGGTTTCCCTGATAAGGGGCATGGACCTTATCTCCAGATTATTATAAAATCCTCTTCTTGTGGTGTTTGAGACCGGAAGGTCAAAATTTACGATGACATCAGGATACTTCTCGCTTTGCGCTAAATATACAAGGGTGTTGTACCTGCCGTCATACTTTTCTGTATGGGCCCCGTCAAGGTGTGTATCATGTTTCCTTGTGGATCCCACACCCATCATGCCGGCGATCTCTCTCACTGCAGTCTCCGTGAGCTCAGAGAATCTTTGGGCCTCGTATTCTTTGATGAGCCCGCATATCTCATCTATGCTCTTGTCCCTGTTGGATATCTTCCTGCAAAACTTTTTCTGTCTCCTGTGCTGCTCTTTATCCTTCATAGATACGCACCTCCAATATCCTCACAGAATAATGAGGTCTTCTGCCCTCTTTTTTCGGACCTGTCGCTTTCCGAACCTTTCACTCAGACTCATGGGGGATATTCCCTTTCATTTATAAAGGTTTCCAGGCGTTCCCGCCCCATTGGGCCCAGGATCTGTCATCCCATCTGTTCAGAATGATCACATCCATCCTTTTCTCCTGAAATATGCCAGCATGGACACACCAAGTGTTATCATGATGATCCATACGAACAGGTAGCCGTACTTCCATTCAAGCTCCGGCATGACCCTGAAGTTCATCCCGTAGACTCCCGCTATGAAGGTGAGGGGGATAAATATCGCGGCGAAGATCGTCAGCACCTTCATGACCTCGTTCATCTTGTTACTCACTACAGAGAGGTATGTGTCAAGCATCCCGCTCACGAGATCACGGTATGTTTCGAGTGTGTCAATGACCTGTATCACATGATCATGGACATCATGCAGGTATATTGATGTTGATTTCTTTATCAGCTTGTTGTACGGCTTCTGCATGTCATTGGCCACTTCCCTGAGCGGCCATGCAATCTTCTTCATCGATATGAGCTTCCTTTTCAGCGCGTATATCTTATTCAGTGTGGTGTCCTTCGGATCACTGACCACTTCGGACTCCACCTCCTCTATCTCCTCGCCGGTTATCTCCAGTATATGGAAGTAGTTATCGACTATGATATCCATTATCGCATAAGCAAGGTAATCAGGGCCTGATTCCCTTATCTTCCCTTTGCTTTTCCTTATCCTTTCCCTGAGAGGGCCGAATAGATCCCCCCTCTTCTCCTGAAATGACACCACAAAACCCTTCCCCACTATGAGGCTCACCTGCTCGGATTCCACGTCCTTGTCCTTGCTGCTTCCTGAGAGCATTTTGAGGACTATGAACATGTAATCCCCATAATCCTCTATCTTCGGCCGCTGCTCAGTGTTTGCTATGTCCTCCAGGACGAGAGGATGCACCTTGAAATAATCCCCCACATCCTTTATGTTCTTTGTATCATGCAGGCCGTTGATGTTTATCCAGGTGACTGATTTCCTGTTTAGGTATTCTCTGCATTCACTTATGTTCCTGACTGTCTTTTCAGTTATCTTCCTGCCTGTGTAGTCTATGAGGTTTATGCTTATTGGTTCAGAGGATTTTCTGCCCACATGGACTATACTGCCCGGCGGCATACCCGCTTTTTTTGAGGATTTGCCCCCTGACTTCCGTATGCCCCTGATACCGGAGCTGTTCATCCTTGTCCCTATGTTTCTTATGATCCTTTTGATTGGCCCCGTCTTTGTGATCTCTGATTGCATTCCCATCATATTGTGCCTCTCCTCTTTTTTACCTGCAGATTATGCATCGTCCTTTTTAACGTTTTTTGCTTCGGGCGTGTTCTTTGACCTCTCCCTGAGGAGTTCTGCCCTGACCATGCCCTTTATCCCTGATTTCAATGTGTCAGGGACCCCTATCACGATCACCCTCCTGATCTCCCCCGCTTCCTTCATCAGCTTGAGCACAGTGCCGAGGTCAAAGTCATGCGCTGTTGTTGTCTTTGTGTCTTTCAGCCTGTCAAGGTCCTCGATGACTTCCACACTGTCAAGGCCTTTCACTGTGTCTATAATGATGATATCATCCGCCTCCTTCACGCTCAGGTTCAGGAGGAAGTCAGGGCTTGTGCATCTGATAAAGCAGAATCTGCCTTTGAGTTCAGGATCCTCATCAAGTTCTTCCGCCAGATCAAGCGGGATTGAATCCTCTTCCAGGTCAGCATTGCCGAAGCAATAAACCTTCCTTCTGCTCTCACTCTCCGTGTCCATGGATGCCCTTGGCCCCTCCAGGTTATCCTGTTTTTCAGTAACCTCCATAATGATCGTTCCCTCCTCCCCTGCCCATGTCTTCCATCTTCTGGTCATAATCATAGCGGCGATATTCTCCCGGCGTGTCAGCGGCCTGCCTGTAAACATCCTTCATGCCAGCGGCGCCTGCAGGCTCGTTAGCGCCGTAGAGATTGACAGAGCCGGTGACATCTGCCTTCTTTATATCAACACCCCGGGAGTAGGAGAAATCAGACTGGCTTATCCTTGCCCTGTAAAACTCAGCTCCTTCGAGTTCCGCGCCTGAAAAATCGCTCTCCTTTATCTCTGCCCCTGAGAAATCGGACTGCTTGAGGTCTAGTCCTGAAAAATCTGATCCTGTGAGGTCTATGCCGGAAAAATCCGCATTCGCAAGGCTTGGCCTCTCAAGCTGCACTTTCCTTATGCTCTTTTCCACATCGCTTTTCTCTTCCTCGCTGCCCTTCCTCCTTATTGTTATCCTGCCCTTGTGCCCCCTGCTCTTGAGGGTTATCTCTATATCTCCCTCGAGCTCCCCGCTCTTCAGCATCCTGACAAGATGGTTTATCACTTCAGTGTCTGATGGCATTATGATAGGACTGATTAATTATTGTGGGATTCATGATCTATCCTGTCTTCCCCCGGCCAGAATCTTCCTTGTCTCTTTCTTGTAATCCTCTACATTCGGCTGGTCGAAGGGATTGACATTGAGCAGCCTGCACAGGTACATCATCTCCATCATCTTGTACTGGAGGAACTGGCCTATGCTCTCCTCGCTCTTGTCCGGAAGTACCACATCGATGAAAGGCCTCCTGTCATTCCTGAAAGAGGCCTGCACCCCTTTGAGTATGGCCTTCATCATCTCGTCAAGGCCTCTGCCCTGTATGTTCTCCACGAGATGCGCGCATTCTTTTATCCTGGGAACTTTCACATCATTGTTGCTCCTGTTGACATCTACGAATGTGATGAACTTGTCGTCAGGCCCGCCGAGGAAGAGCTGGCCTACAGAGTGCAGGTCTGTCGAGCCCACAGCCACAAAGGGTGTGAGACCTTCAAAGACTTTTTTTCCTTTTGTGTTGTATCTCTTCCCTGTGCTCTCACCCATCAGCTGCCTGTACCACCTGTCAACAGCTTCAAGGTCCTTGCTGAACACGAACATCACGTTTATGTTCCTCTTTTTCCTGTTGTGATGGTATGCGAGCGCTGCGCTCATGGCAGCGGGATTGTCTTCAATATTCTTCTCAAGGCATCGTTTTCTCATTGACGCCGCGCCTTTGAGCAGCCTCTCTATATCCAGGCCGAGCATTGCAAGCGGGAACAGCCCCACAGGAGAGAATACAGAGTAACGGCCTCCGACTCTCTCCGGTATCTCAAGGGCAGTGAACCCCTCTTTCTGAGCGAGCTTCCAGAGCTTTGAGTCACGGTCTGTCGTTGCGACAACATACTTGGCATAATCCTTCCTGTGCTTCCTGAGCAGGCCGAGCAGCACCTGGAAATTGGCCATGGTCTCTGTTGTGGTGCCTGACTTGCTCACCACATTGAGTATGACCCTCTTTTTTCCCTTCAAGGCTTTTTCCATCAGGTCCATGGTCCTCTTTATGGAATCAGGATCCACTGTCTCAGCGTAAAGGATTTTTGTTTTTGGTCCGGTCTCATTATAATGCTTTCCGAGCACAGCCTCCTGCACCGCTATTGTGCCGAGGTTGCTGCCTCCTATGCCGATGACCACGATGTAGTCCGGCTTCAGCTTTCTCTTCTCGTCCGCCGCCTTCTTCACAGTCCCGAGCATCTTCCTGTCAAGAGGAAGGTTTATCGAGGCCCTGTCATCATCATAGCCCTCTGCGGCCGCGTGGTTCATCCATGTGAGCTCTCCTTCCAGCTTCTTCGCATAGCTCTTCAAATTCCTGCCTTTCACAAGGCTGTCATTGAATGAGAAATCAATGGTTTTCATTGGCCGCCTCTTTTTTGTCCTTTTGCATTGCTATTCTGCATTCCTATCTGCATATTGCATCCTGCGCTTTTTAAATGTTGCGCTGGATAGATGGCTGGAATTTCAGGAGCCGAAAGCAAGGCCTGAACCGAGATCATTAAGAATCCAGCTTCTTATAATAGGGTTGTGGCTGACCCGAGCCCCATTTTTTTGGCGAGAGCGCAGAGTGGTCGAGGCGAAGCGGCACATCCAGAACAAGTATCAAAGGGGACATTTCATAGCAGTCATTTTATCTAGTGGCAGGAGAGGGTGTGTTTGCTGTTGTGTGCCTATAATGAATATGCATGCATATTTTGGTTATGGATGCTTGCACCTCTTTCGTCGCGCACGCAGATAATAGACGATGGCGTGGGCCCACCCTCCAGGCCCACACCATCTCTTTGCTCTTTTTTGAAGAGCGGGAAAATGTTTTGGCGGCATATCATGGGGATAAAAGATTATGCTTCCTTATGCTTCCTTTATCGTATGAGCTATCACTGAAATCACAAATAAGACTGCAAATATCACGGCCAGCCATATTGCAATAGTGTATGAAACCCCTGAAATGAATCCAAAACCTGATATCCCTGCGGCTACAGCCACTATTAAGAATACTATTGCCCAGAGCAACCAGCCCGTAACTCCTTTCTTGTCCATTTTTTCACCCCCTTGATGATTGATAATGTTCAAAATCAGCGCGTTCGCTCTCATCTTTTGCATACTTGGTCTGCTCTTCATGCTGCACCAGGAAGTCTTCTTGTATTCTTTGCTTTTGCGCCTGTCGCTCCCAGTCCTTTTGTTTCAATGCCTCGTTCTCCTCTTTTTTTTCCTGCTGCGCTGTCCGTTTGTTCGCTGACCGCTGTATTTCTACAAAACCCTGTTCTTTCTGCATGAGCCCGTCCATGAATGAGCTGGTCAGGATATCGTTCAAGGTTGACTGATCATAGCCCATCTTAGACAAGGTCTGTCTGATATCATCCGCAGACCTGCCAATATGCACAAGGTTGTTTATCTCCTCCCATACTCCTTCCTTTCTATATGGTTCTGAATCCATAAGACTTTTTAACAACCCCTCATTTCATTCACAATCGGATCTAATGATCCTTTCTTTTTGCTATTATTGCTGTAATGATTGCGCCGGCAGCTGCGCCCGCCCCTGCTGCTATCAAGACTGATCTTTTAGGGTTTTTTTGGATGTAGCTATTGATATTATCCTTCACCATTACTGCCTTCCCTTTTAAGCGAGCAGCCCCTTCTTTGCCTTTTTCCCCCAGGCTTTTAGCTTTGCCCATCATATTGTCAATTCCCCTGTGTGTTCTTTGCCTCATAGTTGAGTTTTCTTTTGTTTCTTTTCCCATTTTTCCACCCTTCTTATTTCCCCTATGTTGTATGATCTATTCTCCTGCCAGATTCTGATAATCTTAATAAAAGACCTACTACAAAAATGGTCATTCCTATAAAGAAGAATGATGCAGTTTTAGTCCAGCTTAAATATTCTATGAGGAAGAAAAAAAGCGCAAAGGTCAGGAATATGCTTCCGAAGCCGATTATCAAGAAAGAACCTATCCTCCTCAGGATTCTTTTTTCTATGTGCATCATTTTGTCTTCAATATTCCTCATGACCCTTTCCGCACTTTCTGCTATTGGGGGGAATATACCTTCTGATGCGATTTGAGAGATATAACTTAATCCCTCCTTTATTTTACCCGTGAATCCCCCCTCATTATCCTGGTGTCTCATTTCTACCCCCATTTTTGATTTTTTGGTTTTAATATTGCAATCCCATCATTCAATGATAGAATCAACAAAAAGGCGAATACTTCACCGCGCCTGTATTCCAACATTATCTATCATTGAACCCGTACATTCTATCTTCTGTTCAAAAATAAAATATCTTTCAAAAAAATCATAACGATCGTCATCCGACGGTTTATTTGGCCCTATCACTCTTCCACCCCCCTTTTGGAATCCTAGGAATTCTACTCGGCTTTTGTTTCTCCTGGGGATGATGAATTAATGTCCCCCCTGTTCTCTGCATTTCCTTTTGAAAGCCTGTAATGTCTTGTTATTTTTATTTTGGCTTTATCCTCAATCACATCACCTGTCTTGTCAGGCAGCAGCCTCATGTTATGGATATCCATACCCTGAATCTCTATCTCAACTTTCCTGACACTCGAGTGGTTGGGTGTGAGCACAATCGTCTTGTGATCCTTCCCCCACTTTTTCTCAAATGTCCCCGATGTATAATTGAAATTAGACAATGGGATCTCCGGCAAAAGAGAGCATTCAGCCTTCAGATAGATTATGTAATCTCCATATGTCATTATGGGGGCCGTGCCTTTTCCTTCTGCCTTGCTCTGCTTTTCAAATTCTTTCACCTCTTCTCTTGGTATGCAGTACAGGCCTTCTTCCTTGTTTATGCAGCCAATTATCTCCTTGAGCTTATTTTCATTTGATACTTTGTCCTTTGACGCCTTGCTTTCCATTTTTGCCCCCTCCGTCCTTCTAAAAATACCTAAAAAACAACACTGTCGCAACAATCACTACCACCACTAATCCAATAAATCCGAGTATTCCGCCTTTGCTACTATTGATCATTTTCATGGTTCCCCCTCCATATCATTTAACTAAATTATTTCTTCCCTCTATTTTTTCCTTCCAATAAAATAATACACTATTGCCGTTATTATGCTAAAAAATAAGGCAAGCACTATCCAAAACACTTTCATTCCATTAGATAAGCTTTTGTTATTTACCAGCACATCATATATCACCCAAATCGCACATATCAGCGCAATAATGCTGGTCAGTGTTCCAAATATTGCCATGTTTACCCTCCCCCTTATTTAGCTAAATTAATTTTTACTGATCTTTACCCAATCCTTAAAGCGGCCCTGCAATGGTTGGCAGCACCAAGCTGACAAGAGCTGAAAAAACCCAGACTACCACTGCAACAGCCAAAGATTTCAACCAGCCCATCCTGTATAAGCTGCCAAGAGCAATAAGCCATGCGATCCCTCCAACCAATGAGGCAATCCAGCCTATTCCCAAAAGGTAGGATGCAAGCCCGAATATTACTGCGCCTATAAGCGCGGCCATTACTGCTGTGCCGAATCCCTCTTTCTCTCCGAGCAGTTTTGCAGCTAAATAAATAATAATCGCGGATAT
>JAWOBY010000065.1:0-5474 GCA_046484055.1 Candidatus Woesearchaeota archaeon
TCTGGGGGATGTAAACAACGTCTCCGTTTTCGTCGAATTCGAATTTGTCCGCCACGTACTGCTCTACTGTGCAGCTCATCCGGCACTGAGAGGGTTATATTGGTCATGTTCTCACCTTTTCGTGTTTTTAAGTAAGTAAGTGGTAACACTTATTTAAAGTTTTCCATTCTCCACTACCACCCCCCAATGACGACAAACGAAAGATTTATAAATGATGGATACCTAATAATGCCTGAGAATGGGGCTTGAAGACAGGATTTCAGGAGCGAGGAAAAGGCTTAACAAGAAGGTTTTTGATATTTCTAACAGTTTCACGCTCACAAGGCCCCTGCACTGGAAGGATGCTCTTGTCGGGGGTGTTATGTACGGCATGGCCTGCCTGGGCTTTTTATCGGCTGCGGATCCTGCGGAGGCAGTTCTGGCGGAGGAGGCAGTGATGATGATTCCGCTCCATCCAATAATGCCCCTCTTGTAGATCAGACCTTCAATCCTGTTTATGCTGATGAGGACACTACAGCTTATGTTTCAGATGTTCCTTCGCACTTCTCAGACCCTGACGGTGATGCTCTGACATACTCTGTCAAGGGCTTTGATAAGGTCAATGCCGCGCTTAACGGCAGCACAATAGAGCTTTCTGCTCCGCAGAACAGGCAGGGTTAGGCATCCGAATAATCATTAAATTTAAATAGACAGGCCATTTAAAAGGGTAATATGGCTGACAGGCTGACTAAAAAAGAGCTGAAGAGGTATATAGAGGAGCAGCTTGATTCAGGCCATACTGTGGGCCGGATAACTGAGCATCTTGTTAATCACGGCCATTCTGCAAAGGAGCTCGACTCCATATTCGATGAGATACTGAATGAGGAGGAGGCCAGGAAGAGAGGGTTCATGAGGCGGGCTTCCGAGCTGATAGTTGCGGTCATCTTTGTCATATTCGTATTCTGGGTGGGCGTCTCTTCAGGCTCTCCAGGAGAAGCGGTATTCATAGGATTCCTCCCTTCTATAATATTCGTGATAACAGCTTTCGTGGTGTTTGAGAAGAGCATGAGGAAGGATTCTCTTTCAGTGCTTCCGCTTGTGCTGGCTTTCCTTTTCTACATAAGCGGAAGGCTCAGCAATGCGGATGTTTTCAGTGAGATGGAGGTGGCGAAGCTCGCATTCCTCAATATCATACTCTGCTATGTGTTCCTCCTCCTCATGTACTATGCTGAGATCCTGGGCAGGGTCAAGCTTCCCTGGATCCCCGGGCTTGAAGAACAGGAAGAGAAGGACCTTGACAGCATGGATGAGCCTGAGGACATGACAGGGGCTTCTGCAGGAGAGGAGGAAGGGATGAAAGGCGAAAGCGGCAGCAAGCAGGAAGGGAGATACATTGAACTGCCTGAAAAGCATGAATCCCTGAAGAAGGTCATCCATTCCATAGAGAGCAACTGCAAGGCCCTCAATTCAGTTATAGGCAGGGTCTACAGGAAAGGAAGAGGGGGCACAAGCCTGGTGAGGGACCTCATACAGGTAAAGCCGGAATGGTATAATGAATTCAACGATATCCTGAAATCCCGCCAGAAGACGGATCCTAAAGCTGTGTATGATGCGGTGGACAGGATAGAGAAGCGGCTCAATATGCTTTTCAGGAAGGAGCATGAGGTCTTCGGCTCCATACAGTTCAGGGACCTCAAGAGGGAGCCGAACGGCAATAACAGGATAATAGATGTCCTGATAATGAATGACAACGACCCTGTCCAGAGTTATCTGGAGAATGCTCTTAAGGCCTGCGGTGAGGCCAAGGAGATAGCGGGCTCGTACTGAACATAACAGCTGATTTTCTACGGGGATTGTTATGATTGCCCTGCAGCCACCGCAAGCTTTAAATAATACTTTACTATTCTCTAATGGTAATCTTATTAATAAAATAGGGCCTGTTAGGGCACAGGCAAACAAGCGGGGTGTTTTCATGAAAAAAGGTATGATAGGCATAATCATCGCTGTACTTCTGCTCAGCATGCCTGCAGCCATGGGATTGGGATTCGGCCATGTGAGTTACGGGGCTGAATACGGCAATGTCCTTGAGCTGCACTACAACGCAAGGAACGACCTGAGCGAGGATATAGAGAACGCGAAGGTAACGCTGTGGATACCTGATCTGGGATTCTACACAAGGACAAGCACTTTTGATATCCAGGATGGCGAGAAGCACGGCCAGTTCCTTCTCCTGCCGAGGGATGAGCTTGAGGAGGGAGGTTATCTCGCAAGGCTGACCCTCACAAGCGATCATGAACGCGATGTGAGATGGATATGGCTTGTGGTGGAATGAAGTTGCAGTGAAGTGAATGCTGGGGCAGTATTCCAGTGTTGTTGAGCCACAGGATCGGAGGGATACTCGATCAATCCTGCTCACCCAGAACAAGCTTTATCGCTTCATATTTCGGTCTGGCGATTTCCCTTGCTTCCGGAATCAATAGTTTATTCCAGCTTTTTTCATACTTTCTGAGCAGGGTTTCCCTGCATTGATCCACAGATTCTTTCTTGATGACAAAAGCATAATGTGCTAATTCAAGCAGATTATCAAAGTGGGACAACGCATCAGCGCTTGCAACGATCTTCGCTTCAACAGATTCAGGAGTGTAGTTTTCATCAGAAGAATGAGTGAGGATGCAGTGTTTTACCTGCTGAATGCGGTCTTTAGGATAGCCATACTCCTCCAGGATCCTCACTGCTTCCTCAGAGCCATTGACATGATGCAGGTCTTTTTTCCCGTCCCTTATCTTTATGATATCATGCAGCCATGCGGATAATTCGCATACCTCCTCATCGGCATCCGTCTTCCCCGCCAGGATTCTTGAGTATTTGACCACTGATTCGATGTGCGCCCTCCAGCCCCATTCTTTGTCCCTGCATAAGCCCAGGATCATGCTCTTTATCTCTTCCATCATGACAAGCAAGAGAGATATTTCTTATATAAATGTAATCAAATGCAACTGAAGGATAGATGTAACCGGAGGATAAGATTGTGGAGGATAAAACTGTGGAGGACAAGTCTGGATTCGCGGCTTTCGGATGCTTCGGCCGCTGAAACAAGAGCCGGATTCTTCTCATCCGCAGGGAGTCAATGCATGGGCCCCTCAGTGCATAAGCCCCTTCAGGTACTGCTCCTTTATCATCTTGAAGCCGCTTTCAGTGACCTTGACATAAGTGTGCCTGCCCTGCCTCTGCCTTTCCATGAGATTCAGCTCCTCCAGCCTTGAGATGTACCTTGATACAGTGCTTGTCTTGTTGCCCTTGTTCGGGTAGAGCTCCTCCACAAGAGTCTTCATCGCGACGAAATCCCTTCCGATCTCCCTGCTTATCCTGTACGCCATGACCATTATCCTCTTCTCCTGAGCAGTGAGCTCGTATTTTATGCTGACCTTCTTTGCCCCTGCGCTTTCCTTGGGCCTGAAAAGCTCAACAAGCTGGTCGAACACCTCTATGAACTCCTTACCCTTGTTGGTGATGCTCATTATGTAGTCGCCGTTCACCTTGTCTATGCCTGCCAGCCCGTGTGATGAGAGGAGCATGGCCTGCTCTTTCGCGTCTGCAGCAAGGCCCAGCTTCTTCTTTGCCTCTGAGAGCTTCATAGTGTAGGAGCCCTTGTTCATGGCCTCGTGGTCATACATGGTCTTGAGCAGCCGGACTGCCGCCCTGTCCTTCAGGAGATGGTGCAATGCCATGGAATTCCTGTTGTTTGCAGTGTTTATATATATTATTGTGCTTGAGAATAGGATTGGATCATGGTGATCTGCTGATAAGCTTCCATGGATCAGACCTCAGCGCAGGCCCAGTATCACAAAACCCTAAACTGGGAGCCGGGAAGTATCGGAAACATCGGAAATAAAGGAAAGAAAAAACGAAAAGTTTATATAGGACCTAATCTATCCATAGGCAATAGGGAAAGGTGCTCCGGAAACAACCCGCAGGGAGGTTTCTAGGGGGTGGTTGAGAAAACAGTAAAACAGTTACAGCAAAACAAAAAAACAGTAACAGCAAAACAAAAACAGCACGATATGGGGAGGACAAGGAAGCAGGAGATACAGTGAAGGGCAATGAACAGAAAGGGAAGACAGGGGATGAGAGAAGACAGGGAGCATTGAGACAAGCGGAAAACACACGCGGAAAACGGAAAACGCACGACAAAAAAACAAGAAGCAAGCGAAGGGAAGGTACCATGGCAAGGAAAAAGAAGACAGGCGGAGTGAAAAGGAAGAGACCTGAAGAGGCGTACAGGGAAGGAATGGACAAGGAAACCGACAAAGAAGCCATTGGTGGTCCCGGCGGCAGTGAAACGAATGAAACGAGTGAGGATACTGCGCAGGAGAATACTGCGCAGGAGAAAAACAAAGACAACAAGGATATAAGAGAGATGACTTTCGCTTCTGTCCTTGACAACCCCATATACAAGAAGAGGGACATACTTTATTCTATGGAGCCTCCGACAGGCTTCCTGCACAGGACAGAGCAGAAGAACGAGCTGATAATGGAGCTCGCCCCGATACTCATGGGCTCTGCTGTGAGCTGTGTATTCGTCTACGGAAATCCGGGAACAGGCAAGACAGGCCTGATACTCGACCTGATGAAGGAGCTGGAGAGCGAGGCGGACAACAAGGACATAAAGCTTAAGACCGCTTATGTGAACTGCTCCGAGAACAGGACAGAGACAATAATTCTTCTCAGCGTGCTCAGCCAGCTGAACCCGGAAAAAGAATACCCCGCGATGGGATGGACAAGGACCAAGGCCCTCGCTGAGCTGAACAAGCTGCTTGACAAGGACATGCAGCTCCTCATAATACTCGACGAAGTTGATTATGTCCTGAAGGAGAGCGGCGATGACATACTCTACAGGCTCAGCAGGATAAATAATGACACAAAAGCGAATGTATCATCCCTCATAATATCAAACGATGTGAGGGTGGCCGATTACCTCAAGCCCAGGACGCAGTCAACATTCGGAAGGGTCAAGGTCATATTCTCTCCCTACACAGCGGACGAGCTCTATGACATACTGAAGGAGAGGGCGAAAGGAGCATTCAAGCCGGGAGTGGCAGGGGAAGCTGTCCTGAAGAAGATAGCAGAGATAGAGGCGCAGAGGAACGGCGACGCCAGGAAGGCGATGGAGATGCTGGACGCCTGCGCGAAAGCTGCGATAGCGAAAAAGAGGGACAAGATAACCCTCGATCTTGTGGAGGATGCGGACAGGAACCTAGAGAGGGACCAGACACTCAATGTGATATCCACACTGACAAGGCACCAGAAGATACTTTATCTTGTCATACTGAAGCCGTTCTTTCAGCAATGTCTTGGCACCGTATCGGATGAGGGTAGTAGGCCGACGATGGACTCGAACGGCAGCGCATGTCGGGGTGTCACCAAGCGGCTTGACCAGCACGCGCTGGCAGGCGACCTTTGGTTGATACGGACGTCTGTTTGGGGGGCGCCCGTTC
>JAWOBY010000007.1:0-9560 GCA_046484055.1 Candidatus Woesearchaeota archaeon
ATTCATCCCACTGCTGCTGCAGTTCCCCGCTGTCTTGCCTGCCGGATTCAGTCCGCGCCCGGCTGTCATGGGGGCTTTTGTCCGCCGGGGGGCTTAATTCAAAATAGGACAGGGAGTTATTATCCTTTCTACATTAGGGTTTATAGCATGGCTCACAGGCTCAGGATGGGTTGCTGCAATGGACTTCTGCATGGTGGCTGCTTTGTTAGCATTCCTAATCTTCAATTTCTACCCTGCAAAGGTCTTCCCAGGTGACACACTCACTTACTCAGTAGGTGCATTGATTGCCATAGTTGCCATATTCGCTAACATAGAGAAGTATGCCCTGATACTTTTCATCCCCTACTTTATTGAGGTCATACTAAAAGCCAGAGGGAAGATGCAGAAGGAGAGCTTTGCAAAGGTATTGAAGGACGGCAGCCTGAAGAATCAATACAGGAGATATTATGGTATTGAACACATAGCAATAAATACCATAAGAACCCTCAAGAAAAAGGCATTTGAGCATGAGGTTGTATTGTCAATCTGGGCCTTTCAGGCCATTATAGCCATATTCACCATGGGTTATTTCTTCTGGTGATGAAACCTCAGGAATTATTGGCAATTGACGACTGTGGATTCAGAACTCTGCCGCAAGATTTATAAATAATGAGGCCTTTTTATACAGTATGACAAGCGGAGCTGAATCAAAGCAAATCTTGCAAAGACTGGATGAAATAAAATCTGAACTGGATTACATCAAGGGTAACATGGTGGATATAGACCAGGTTTTGACTGAAGAGGACAAGAAAGCTTTAGCTGGAGCTGAGGAGGAATACAAGAAGGGCAAGACTACCACTTTGGAAGACTTGAAAAAAGAGTTGGGAGAATAAATGAAATGTTCAGTGTAGAATTCTCAAATAAATCAAAGAAGTTTTTGAAAAAGTGTGATTCTGGTCTTTGCAAGCGGATTCTGGATAAAATAAGCCTTCTTAAGGAAAGTCCTGTTTTGCATGATTCAAAGAAGGTAATCAATGAAGAAAGGACATTCAGAGTCAGGGTCGGAGATTATAGGATCCTTTATAAGGTCAAATGGGAATATGAAGCTGTTATTATCGGTAGAATAGACAAAAGACCTCGAGTGTATCATAGGTAGGAGGGATTCTGAATTGAACATGCTCCTTTTTAAATACTAGGAATTATTGGCAATAAAATGCCAATAAAACCAGAGAGTTACAATGCCCTCAAGGAGTTCAAAGAGGGATTCATGATAACCAGGGACACTTTCGGCAGCAGGACATCCCCCTGCTGGTTTTTCTGCTGCTTTTAGAGCAGCACCCAGGGAAGTTCATGGGCAGAAACATTTCATAGCCTTAAGCTGATAATAGAGACCAGGTCCTGAGAACATAAATTTTCTGGTGCTGAAACCTCAGGGATTATTGGCAATAAAATCCTTCAGAACACGATCTCTGTCTCTGTCCTGTATTCTGCATTGTGCTGCTCAAAAATGGACTTGAATTCCTCTGCTGCCTGGATCGGCACTCTTATCCTGCACGCGCCTGTCTGTTCTCCTCCCTTCTGTTGCAGCAGCCCCTTTCCCCCCCTTCTGCCTTTCAGCGCATAGTAGAGTGTTTTCTTCTGGGAGTATGTCAGGCTTTTCGGGCTGTATGCAAAGGCGTAATACGCCCTGAAACCGAAGATCTTGTGCAGGAACTCCTCGCTGATGAGGGAGTAACCTTCTGCCAGGATGGGCTGCCTTGCTATGAATGCGGGGTCCTGCAGGTCTTTGATGTCTATTGCCTTGACATCTATCTCCATTCCTGGAATCTCAAGCTTTTCCCTGAGATTTGCTGAGATCTCAAGCTTTTCCCCAGCGCTTGTCTGCCTGTTCATGATTATTGCTATGTCAATATCATTGGCATCCTCTTTCCCTCTCACCACAGAGCCGTAGATGACAATGTCAAACACGTCCCTGTTCTTGAATGCCTTAATCGTGGATTTTAATTCCTGTGATTTTAGCAGCCTGTTCAGTATCATTTTCCAGCACATCCGCATATTCCCTGCCAACTCTCAGCTTGTAGCTTTGCTGATAGAGGGGAAAATCCTTGTTCACAATATGGTATAGCTCCCGGTAATCTGCCCTTAATACCCTGAATCTTTCTGTGTGATTCTTAGGGACGAATCCCTGTTTTTTGAGGATGTGAAGGTCGCAGATAACTGCCAGCGCCTTGAAGAAAAGAGTCACTGCTGAATTGTACGAGCCATTCTCCTTGGCCCTGGCTGCTGTCTTCACAAACTCAATAATATTCTCTGAAAGGAGTTCCTCACTGCCTATGTTACAGTAAGTAACAAATAGCTTATATTTAAAGTTTTTGGTTACTCCTTGTAACAAAGGGTTGGTTAAAACAGGTTATGGTTACTAAGGGTAACCTGTTTTTTCAATAACATCATAATTGCTACTTTCTGGAGTGCTTTTTGTGACATATGCAACATAAATCTTTTCATTGCCATTGAGAGCATTCATAGCACATACCTCAACAGCCCGGGCCTTGCCATGAGAAGCCTGAACAGGAACCTCCCCGGAAAGTCCATATCCCCCTTCTCTTTCAGAACCTTTTTGACACTCCCTGAGTTCAGCTCCTCAAGCAGCTTCTCCTTCCTCTCATCACCCATAATGTTGAGCTTGTTCCTTATGATGGAATGCAGCCAGAGGCTTCTCCTGAGGCCGCCCAGCCTGCGCTCATAATCCCCTCCCTCAGCAATAACCCCTGCAAGCTTCTCTGCTGCCAGAAGCCCGTTCACAACACCACCTCCTGATGTTGCCTTGACCTGCAGCGCGGCATCACCCACCAGAGATACCTTCCTGTCCTTTGTCTGCAGGGGGATTTTCTGATAGACAGGTATGATACCTCCCTGCTTCTCCTCAACAACAAAATCATCGAACATATCCTTCAGGAATCTCTCAAGATATTTAGCAGGCTTTGAGAATGATGCCAGGCCTGCCTTGGCCCTGTGATCATCCACAGGCACAACCCATGCGAAGAACCCGTCTGAATATTTCCTGTCCAGCCAGAGGTATGCCATATCCTTATCAAAGAAGGGCTTTCTAGTCCTTAGCAGGACCTGCGTTCCTGTCCAGAACCGCCTTCTGCCGTAAAGCCCCGCATTCCTCGCAACGATTGAGTGGGGCCCGTCAGCTCCCACAAGCCTCCCCGCATGCTCATGTTTCGTCTCAGAACCATGAGCAAGCCTTATTTTGAGGCTTTTTCCAGCCGCCCTATGGCTGACATACCTGCGCCCTAAAAGGAGATCAGAGCCTGCCTTAACTGCCTTTTCAGCTATCACCCTGTCCAGCTTCTGCCTGTCGAATATGTAGGCCATAAAGCTGCTTTTTCTTATCTCAAATTGTTGTTTTCCGCAGCTTATCACAGCCCCTTTTACCTTGTTTTGCACAGCCTTTTTCAACAGTGGAGGGGGCAGCGGATCCTCTATGTTCCTGCTTATTATGCCTGTGCACTGCTCAGGCCTGCCTATCTCTTCATGCTCCTCTACTATGGTGTTTTGGATGCCTCTTTTGGAGAGCTGCCAGCCAAGGTATGAGCCCGCAGGGCCTGCCCCCACTATAACAGTATTGCGCATGAGAGGCAAATTAGATAATAGCTATAAAAAATTAGTGCCAAAAAAATATATGTTTAACTGATTGAACAGAAAAGTTTAAATATTTGGACTATATTGTACAACAAAATGGACATAAATAATCTTGGCAGCAGCCAGCTAATGCAGGTTATCAGGGCCTTCCTTGAGAGGCCGTCAGCGAGTATTGAACAGGCCAGCCTTGAAAGCATCACAGGCCTTTCAAGGACAACAATAATAAAGTGGGTAAGATTTCTGCAGAAGGAGGAGATCCTGAACCATGAAAAAATAGGCCGCAGCAGGATTCTCAAGCTGAATAACGAGTCAGCGAAAGTCAGGGAGCTCAAAAGGCTGCACATCATACTGCTTCTGGAACCTTTGAAGAATGTAGCGGACAGGACAGGAGCAGAGGTCTGGCTTTACGGCAGCTGCGCCAGAGGGGAATATTATGAGGAGAGCGATGCCGACATAATCCTTATCAGCAGGGCAAAACGGAGCGAGGTAATAAAAGACATTGAAGCAATCTCAGAGAAGATAGGCAGGAGAATCAGCTTCAATATATTCAGCCAGAGGGAATGGTCAGATATGCGTAAGAAGGACAAGCCTTTCTATGAGAGGGTGGAAAAGGATAAGGTGGTGCTTGCCTGATGGACATTAAAAGATGCATAGAAAAAGGGTTTTTGACCAGGGGAACAAGGATCCTGAACTTGCAGAGAAAGAGATCGGTGAGGCAGAGTATGATCATGAGCAGGCCAGTAAATCGTTTGACAATGAGGATTACAAATGGGCCATCGTGAAGTGCTATTACAGTATGTTTCATGCAGCCAAAGCGCTCCTTTACATCTCAGGGTTCATTGAGAAGAAACACGTTGCCATCATTGTTGTGCTGGAGCAGCTGAGCAAGAAGGGAGAGATAGAGGAAAGGTTTGTCAATGACTTCAAGGCAGCCATGAGCGCAAGGGAAGACGCTGATTATCATTATTCATACTCAAAGGAGATAGCTGAGACAGAGCTCTCAAACTGTGAGGATTTTCTTGGCATGGCAAAGGGGTTTCTCGAACGCAGCTGGAGAGTTGAAATGGATTTCAGGCTTAATCTCCCCTATACCAATCCCTATAGCACAAAAACTGCAGTCCCGCCCACGCCCGCCTCAGACAATCCGGACTCGGCGGGCTCCCCATGAGCGCATAAGCGCTTGCAGATACAGATAGAAAGTTCTGTTGATAAAATTGGGTTATGGCTATTGCTCTATTGCTGAATTAAAATAACTGCTGTCAGATTGATATAACAAAGATAGGACTATCTGATTAAGCAATCAAAAACAAACAGAAAAAGATTATAAAAAATAAAAATTTAAGCAGTTCAGTAATAGGTCTGGCCTGTTACCTCGCCTTCCTCGTCTTCGTCCTCATCCCCGCCTTTCATCTTGCTGAAGGCTATGATGAGCCCGAGTATGACGAGCAGCACTATGAGGATTATCAGTCCGATCTCAAGACCCTTCTTGACTGAGTCCCAGCCGCCGGCTTCCTCGGCTTCACCCTCTACGACATTCGCGTTGAGGGTTACCTCTTCGAGCTGGCTGTCGCCTGAGCTCACATCCACTGTGAAGGTGTAGCTTCCCGGCTGTGCTGTCTCCTTGGCTGTCAGGTACACATAGACTGTCTCTGACTCACCGGGCTCGACAACAACAAGCGTGCTTGGGCTGACTCTTACCTCAGCGAAGGTGTCTGTTCCTGCAGCGCTGAGCGTGTAGGTCTTGGATGTTGAACCCTCATTGCTGAGTGTTATCGGGTAGATCGCTCCGCCTTCCCCTCTTGTGAGCTCCTGCGTCTGGGATCCTGCGGTTATGGTCGTCTTCTCCTCACTGGGCTGTTCGTCTTCACCGTCTTCCTCTTCCTCTTCTTCCTCTTCGGTTCCGACAACCTCTATCTGCCTGTGGGTGGAGACTTCCTCAAATCCTTCGTCGTACTCCACTTCAACCTTGACATCATAGACTCCTGATTCAGCGCTTGAGGGCACTCTCATGTAGAGTTCTTCTGAGCTTATTGAATCATCAGACTCTATATCATCGATGTAATCAACTGCGGATATTCCGAGTTCAGGCACTGAGACCTTGACCTTGGTTGAGTCTTCTGTCTCCTCTCCTGTGTTCTTCACTCTTACCATTGAAAGGAGGGCTCTCCCTGCTTTGACACTGTTCTCCGGATTAAGGGTAACGTCCTTTATGCTCATGGCATGCCTGGGAGCGTCAACTGTTAGGAGGTAGTTGTAGGTCTTGACAGCTCCTGTCCTGCCTGCGACTGTAACCCTCAGGTCATATTCGTCCATGTCCATTATGTCCGGCAGATCCAGATCAAGTGATTTTATGTAGAGTGTCTGGTTCTCCACATCAAAAGTGTCTGACTGATCCTCAATCTGATAATGGTCATCACCATAAATCTCAGCTTCTATGGTGACATCGTCGATATCCTGGAGGGCCATGACTTCGGTCCTGACCTCGATCTCCTGGTTCCTCTCGAGGCTGAGCCTTATCTCATCGCCGTTCTCAACAATGTCTCCATTGACCTTGACCCAAACTACATCGAGTCCCGGAAGGTCTCCCTGGTTCAGGACGTCTTCCTGGTCGTTCCTCGTAAAATTGCCGTCCCCTCTGGTCCCGTATTCCACAGCGGATACTGTTGTAGCAATCAGTAGTGCTGCGAGAACCGCGAACACAGCGAGCATCGCTTTCATTCTTCCCTTAATCATTTTTTCCTACCTCCTAAGATACTTTGGTTATTATAGATTGTGATAACCTTCAAAACCCCCCAAACTATGTCCTCTGGTTTGGTTTTTGGTAATCACAACTGCTATATAAATGTTTCGTTTTTTTTAGCATAGTAGAGTAGTTAATTTTATTCACTATCATTAAGTCACTAATGGGTGGCTGTCGGTTGGAAACCCTGTGGCCCCCTCATATCGCCTCTCTGTCATCCCTGCTTGTCTGCTCTGCCTCATGTACTCTACTACCTGCTGTATCACTCTGTTATAGTGAGCAGTCTGTACTTCACCCTTTTAACATCCTCATTTTCTGCTGTGATCCTGACATCATAATCCCCGCTGTCAGCATCAGCAGGTATGTCAAGGAGCATGTGCTTTGTTGCGTAATCCCCCTTGTCAAGGTCGAATGTGCTTTCTCTCCAAATCCCAAGGCCATGCACTCCAACCTTCAGCGCCAGATTCTCCAGGTCATATCCTGCAAGATTCTCCATATAAACGCTGACCTCCACCTGGTCTCCAGCCTCAGCCATCTCCTGCTCATAGCCTGTGTTGGTGGTGCTGTGTATGTCTATATGGCCTATATACAGTATCTGGTCAGGATCAAGGATGATGGTTTCCTCTTCTTCATCTCCCTCTCCTTCATCCTCTTCCTCATCATCGCCATTCTCCTCGCTGTCATCCTGCGGGCTGCTGCAGCCGGGATCTTCCATGTCTATCAGGCCGTCTCCATCATTATCAACACCGTCCTGGCATTCGCTTGTCCCGTCGCTCTCGTCATCGTCCTGCGGGCTGCTGCAGCCGGGATCTTCCATGTCTGTCAGGCCGTCTCCATCATTATCTATTCCGTCCGAACATTCGGGGAGCTGTCCTGTAGCATTTATCGTGAAGCTGAAGTTATCAGGCGCGAAAGCTGAAACATCCTGGTCAGAGCATTCCACATTCCATATGTAATCACCATTGGGTATGCTGTCCAGGTTGAAGAGCCCGTACATTCCGGCCATTATCGTCTGTGTCTCCACAGGCTCGAAGCTTCCGCTCACGTTATTATAAAGCGTGCAGTCTACGAACATGGAGTTGTCATCTGAAACGCTGTAGATGAATCCTGCATCGCTGTGGCTGAGAGTGAAACCGTCAAAGGGATACACTAGCTGCACGACAGGCGCCTGGTTCTGCCCGTCGCTCTCGTCATCATCAACTGTGTTCTCGCAGCCGGGGTCTTCCGGGTAATCTATCAGGCCGTCATTGTCATTGTCAAAATAATCAGCGCACTCAGGCAGTGTGTCTGTCTCGTCATCATCCTGCGGATCGTAAGCTCCGCTGTCATAGCATCCCGGATCATTCTCATCCACAAGGCCGTCCCCGTCATTGTCTATTCCGTCAGAGCATTCAGGCGCTGAAAGCGGGCTCAGGTCTATGAAGAACCCGAAGCTGTCATTCTGTAAGCATCCCCTGGTATCCATTCCCTCTGCTTCAATGGTCATATTGTATATGCCGTCAAGCAGGGGATCCGGAAGGCTGTTGAAATCCTGCCCCTCTATTATTGATGAGTAAGGGGCTATTGAGGATATGTGCGCTCCTTCTGAGGTTTCTTCTCCTGTAGGCTCGCTTGCCATGCTGATTGTGTAGTCTGTGTTTGTCACTTCGCTTGCGCCTGTGTTGGTGAAGTTGATATCAAAAGGTATAGTGTTGAGGCTGTCTGATGACAGGGTTATTGTGTTCCCTTCCTGGACAGGTGTTGTGCTCACTTCTACCTGTGATATTTCCAGGTGGTTCTCGCATACAGCGCCGTCGCTCTCGTCATCATCCTGCGGGCTGCTGCAGCCGGGGTCTTCCATATCTATCAGGCCGTCTCCGTCATTGTCTATTCCGTCAGAGCATTCAGGAAGTTCTGTTGTGCTTGTGTTTATTGTAAGCGTGTAATCCTCAGGCGCTGTTGCTGTCGCGCCGTCGCTGCACTCTACATTCCAGATGTACATGCCGTCATCTATATTGAAGACATCAAAATCATCGAATGAGTTGAGGTCTGTTGAGTGGCCCTGCACAGGCTCGAAGCTTCCGCTCATATTATTATAAAGCGTGCAGTCAAGCTGCTCTTCAGCTGATGGGCTCGCCACATAGAGCTCGCACCTGTCCGGAGAGCCGTATTCCGCATCGATGAGGCCTATTTCCACTCCGTTGATGACCGCTTCTGTCATCTCATCAAGCCAGACCACATCGCCGTCCACGCTTACTCCGCACATTGTGCCGGCGTCATTGGCATCAGCGACGGTTATCTCGTGCTGGATGCCGTCGATGACAGTGCTGTATGCCTGGCCCTCCTCAAGCTCTACAGGATTCTCTGAAACAGCATAAGCGAAGGTCTGGTCGGGATCATTGGATACAGTCCCGTCAGAGGGTGATATGAGGTCCACAAAAAGATCTGAGGGTGTGTATCCTTCTGTCACATTTATTATTGTACTCTCATCGCCTTCTGCTCCTGTGCTTACATCTTCCACAGTGCATACAGGAGAGTATGTTCCTGCAGTGTATCCTGAGGCATTGAACTGCTGCCATCTATAACCTCCTGCTCCCGCGACCCAGCTCACTCCTGAAGTGCTGCCTGAGTCAAAGTTGAAGTTGAAAGGGCCTGTCCCGTCCTCGACAGAGCAGTTGAACACGACATCAAGAGGCTCTTCTCCTGACTGCGGCTCTGCTTCAAGCGCAACATCAAGGTGATCTGCGTGATTATATTCATCATCGTCCTGCGGGCTTTCGCAGCCGGGATCTTCGGGGTAGTCTATCAGGCCGTCTCCATCATTGTCTATTCCATCCTGGCATTCGCTTGTCCCATCGCTCTCATCATCATCCTGCGGGCTGCTGCAGCCGGGGTCTTCCATGTCTGTGAGGCCGTCCCCGTCATTGTCTATTCCGTCAGAGCATTCAGGAACATCATCCCCTTCGACTGTGAACCATCTGGAATCCTCACTGATTGAGGATGAGCTGCATTGGTCATCCGTGACATCTGTCCTGACCACAGCATTATAATCTCCTGGTGAAAGGCTCACATAACTGCTTCTGAGTATTTCAGATGTGTCCATGAAAATGTTTGCGCTCGCGCTCTCTGAATGAACAAGAGAGCCTGAGCTGTCGTATATCTCGAAAGCCACGCTTGTCTCGGATGAATAGAAATCCTCGTATTCCGGTATCTC
>JAWOBY010000051.1:0-5591 GCA_046484055.1 Candidatus Woesearchaeota archaeon
GAGAAGGAAATCGATGATATTGTGTCGTTGTGGGAGGAGATCTCCACTGATTATCTCGCGCTCTCGGGCATAACAGGAAAGAAGACTGAGAAGGAGAAATTCGCAGGAGCAGAGTACACATGGGCTGTTGAGTTCGCCACTCCAAACGGAAGGCTTGTGCAGGGGCCTGACGCGCACCATGACGGCCAGAATTTCGCGAAAGCATTCGACATAAAGTTCCTTGACAGGAACGAGAAATCCAGATATGTCTTCCAGAACACATGGGCAATAACAACAAGGATGATAGGCCTTGCTGTGATGCAGCACTCTGATGACAAGGGGCTTGTTTGGCCTCCGAGGATAGCTCCACTGCAGGCTGTAATAATCCCTATAATATTCGAGGACAGCAGGAAGAAGGTCATGGAAGAGAGCAGCAGGCTCAGGGAAGAGCTTGAGAAGGACATGGCTGTGTTCCTTGACGACAGGGACGGCTACACTCCGGGCTGGAAGTTCAATGAATGGGAGCTGAAAGGGGTGCCTCTGAGGATAGAGATCGGGCCCAAGGATATTGAAAAAGGGCAGGCAATGATTGTAAGAAGGGACACAGGAAAGAAGGAGGCTGTGAAGCTCGCTGATGCCGGGAAGAGGACAGGAGAGATTCTTGAGGAGATGCAGAAGGACCTTCTTGAGAAGTCAAGGAAGGACAGGGAAGCGATGACAGCCAGGGCAGGCGGTTTTGATGAGCTGAAGAAAGCAATAGGCAGCGGAAAAATAGCCAGGGCCATGTGGTGCGGGAATTTGGAGTGCGAGGACCTGATAAAAGACCAGACAGGCGGGGCCAAGATAGTCACGATACCTAAGGACGGTAAGACCTCAGGCAAGTGCGTGTATTGCGGGAAGAAGGCAAAGCATGAAGTATATATTGCAAAGAGTTATTGAGCTATTAAATCTGTTGATGATCAATTCATATATTCCGGATCCGGATCAATGCCTGAAGGACATACAAAGGTTATCATCATGTATGCAGTATATCACAGCGAGCCCCTGGACTTCAGGATAGAAGAAGTGGAGGGATGTTTCAGGAAGTACAGCAGGAAGGAAGTTTCATCTTTCACTCCCGGCAGCATATTCTGGGTGAGGGAGGCCTTCAGCACTCCAGAGGGTGATGTGCGGTTGTTCTCAAGGGTGACCCTGAAAAGGGATGATCATTATGAGGGCAGGGACCATGACGGGCATCTCACAAAAGAGAAAGGCGCTTACTGGCTGAAGGATCAGCAAGGCCTGGACAGGCTGCTGGAGGAGCACGGCCTGAAGATGGTATGCATCTCCCCCTCTGACCTCGAAAGCAGAAAAACAGAAAGGCTTTATGATTCATTCAGGCAGACGCTGCAGAGAAGAGAAGGCTGAACGCCTCCCTGTTTTCTGCAGACATTCTTCATTAAATTTTCACTTGCTGTACAGCCCCATCAGCACCGCTTTCTCTATGATATGCCCTTCCATGGCGTCCTCAAGCTCCTCTCTTGAAGCGCCTTCCTCCAGGTCAAGCTTGGTGTCCAGCGCGTAGAGCCTGAAGAAGTACCTGTGCTCTCCTGAAGGCGGGCACGGCCCTCCGTATGCCGCCTTGCCGAAGTCATTGGTCCCCTGCACTGCTCCTGAAGGCACGGAATCCTCGCTTATCCTTTCTGCAGGCTCCATGTCCCATAATGTCCAGTGCACGAATGTTCCTGTGGGTGCGTCCGGATCATCAAGTATGAGCGCAAGGCTTTCTGTTCCCTCTGGTATGTTCTCTATCTCAAGCGGAGGATTGATATCATTTCCCTTGCATGTGTACTTGTCCGGAATTCTTCCTTCATGCCCGAATTCAGGGCTTCTTAAACCCAAAACCATATTTTCACCCCCCTCATCTTCCTGAGCGGACCCGGCTCTTCCTGCCTCGTCCTCTGCAGTTCCGGTTCCTGCATCCTCTTTAGCTGTGGTACAGCTCAGTATCATGACAACTATGATCAGCAATGTGCATGCCGCAATCCTTCGTTTCATCAGATCACCTCATCACTGTGTCTTCAGCTATTTGTTCCGATCTCTTTCCTGAGCTCCTGCGCGTTCTTTACAGCATAGGCATTATAGTCGTTGTTGAAGTAGGCGTATATCTTCCTGCATTTAAGTTTTTCCATTCTTTCCGCGTATTCCTTTATCTCATGGGCAGAGTATCTTGTGGAGTATCCCTCGCCGTGGAAGCGGAAGTATGCAGTGTCTGCTGTGGCCTCGAGATCCTTCGGCATGCCGAGTCCTGAAACGATGCAGAACGCCGCATTATACTGTTTCAGCAGGCCGTATACCTCTGGATCCCACCAGCTCTTGTGGCGGAACTCTATTGCATTGTCTTTCCTGCCGTCCAGGGCCTCAAGGAGATCCTTAAGCCGGGCGAGGTTATCCCTCTCGAAGCTCATGGAAGGGGGGAGCTGGAAGAGGTGGCAGCCGCATTTATCCTTCAGCAGGGATGTCAGTTTGTAGAAATCCTTTACCTGCCTTTCGACATTTTTGAGTTTCCTTATGTGGGTTATTGTCCTGGGCGCTTTCATGGTGAAACTGAAATCATGGGGCGCGTCATCATGCCATTTCCTCATGGTCTTTTCTGAGGGCCACCTGTAGAATGAGTAATTGACCTCGACAGTGTTGAAGTTCCTGGCATAGTGGCTGAACCAGTCCTTCTTGGGAATGTCTTCAGGATAGAATCTCTTCTTCCAGTGCTGATAGTTCCATCCTGATGTGCCTATGAGGTATTTGGTTTTAGCGCCTGCCATTCTCCTGAGCAAGACCTCTTTTTATTGCCTTATTGTATCTTATGCGCCTTGTTGCATTTCATGTGTCTTATCATCTCTCATGCATCTTGTTGCACATTATTATGCCTGCACCAACCTGAAGGTTCTGTGTCAGGCTCATTGTTAAATTTTTTGGGTGATGATCGCTGGTCCGCCTCCTGCATGTTCATGTCTGCTGTTGAGGCTTGATGATACCATAATACAGCCCTTCCCATGTAATCCCATGAAAACATATTTAAAAACAAAAGAACCTTATCACAATATATGCCTTCAGGATTCGCTAAACTCGCTGAGATGTACTCAAGGCTGGAGAAGATAAGCTCGCACAAGAAGATAGTTGAGAATCTGGCAGGATTCTTCAAAGGCCTGAGCGCTTCAGAGGCAAGAACAGCAGCTTATCTCGCTCTTGGTGTTACAGGCCCGAAATATGAGGATATTGATATGGGCCTCGCGGGAAAGTTCAGCATACGCGCCCTTGCGCAGGCGTATGATGCTGATGAGAGCAGGGTGAAGAGGCTGTACAACAGGAAAGGCGACCTGGGCGATGCCGCTTATGAGCTGAGCAGCAGGAAGAAGAGCGGTCTGAGCCTGAACGATGTTTTTGAAAGGCTTGTGAAGGTAAGGGAAGCCTCAGGTGGAGGAAGCCAGGAGAAGAAGATAGGCATTCTTGCGGATCTGCTCTCAGATGCCTCAGCCATTGAGGCAAAATACATAATGAGGATCGCCCTGGGAAAATTAAGGCTGGGATTCGGAGAGCAGTTCCTTATGGAAGCGCTCGCAAAGGCGTATTCTGTGGATGCTTCAGCCATAGAGGAAGCATATAATGTATGCCCTGACATAGGCGACATAGCGGAGTCGCTGAAGAGGAAAGGCAAAAGCTCCCTCAGGAGGTTCTCTGTAAAGCTGGGCAGGCCTGTCCTGTCAATGCTCGCGAAAAGGGTTGATACCATGAAGGAGCTGAACAAGAGGTTCCCTTCTGAGATGGCTGCAGAGGAGAAGTATGACGGCGAGCGCGTGCAGATACATATTGACGGCAGGAGAATCACACTCTTTTCCAGGAGGCTGGATGACATAACATCCCAGTTCCCTGACATTGCTGAAGCCGTTAAAAAGAGCGTAAAGGCGAAGAAGGCAGTGCTTGACGGGGAGATAGTCGCTTATGAGAAAGGCAAGATACTTCCGTTCCAGAAGCTCATGCACAGGAGAAGGAAGTATGATGTCGAGGAGTATGCGGAGAAAGTGCCGGCGATGATCTATCTTTTTGACATGCTCTACCTCAACGGCAGGCCGCTGCTCAACAAAGCCTATCCTGAAAGGAGGGAACTGCTGGAGAAGAACACAGTGCAGTCGTCAAAAGTGAAGCTATCAGAGAGGATAGTCACATCAGACTTTGAGAAGGTCCAGAAGTTCTTTGAGAGATGCGTGGAAAAAGGCCTTGAAGGCATAATAGTGAAATCAACCAACAGGGATTCGGTCTATCAGCCGGGAAAAAGGGGTTTCTTATGGATAAAATGGAAGAAGGAGTATGCCAAGGGCATGAGGGAAAGCTTTGACCTTGTTGTGGTCGGAGCGTTCCACGGCAGGGGGAGGAGGAAGGGTGTTTTCGGGGCCCTGCTCTGCGCAGTGTACAACAAAAAAGAGGACCGTTTCGAGACATTCACGAAAGTCGGCACGGGCTTCACAGACAAGCAGTTTGAGGATATAACCAAGATGCTGAAGAAGAAGGAGGCAAAAGAGAAGCCGAAGGATGTGGTGATCGATGACAGCATGGAGCCTGACAGATACCTAAGGCCGGAGATCGTCGTAGAGGTCATGGGGGGAGATATAACAACAAGCCCCTCGCATACCGCAGGCAGGGGCAAAGCAAAGAAAGGCTATGCATTAAGGTTTCCGAGATTCCTGAAGATAAGGGATGACAAAGGGCCGAGGCAAGCCACGACAGTCAAGGAAGTCAAAGGGATGAGGTGAGAGGAGATAAGATGAGCGCGGAATATCTTCTGGATTGCATTTTTTAGTTGTATATTATCCGCAGCCTGATTCTCGTACCGGAAATTCTCCGCATTTTTCCGGGCAATACTTAAAATAATCCCCCGGATTGTTATTCACATGCCTAAACCGCAGTCAAAACCGCAATCTTTAAATAATAATTTACATTCTGTTAATAATAGTTTACATTTCAGGAGCCTCCTGCTCACCCTCGTGAACAAGAGATGCTTCGGCGGAAATCACACCCCTGAGAAGAAGCTCCTGAAATCAAAGACAAGATGGGTTGATGCTGATGAGAGGAAAAAGTTTGAGAAAGATTACAGAAAAGCGGTCAATGAGGGAATCATAATGAGGGAAAAGAAAAGGACAAAAAAGGGATCAGACTGGCACATAAGCCTCAACCCAAGAATGAAAAAAGAGATAATAGAGGCATTAGGATGGTAGGCGCATTCTGCGAGATATACGGACAGACTGCAGACAAGAGAGTCATCGAGCACCTGCTCGAGAATCAGGACATCGATCTTGCGGTGAGTGACATCGCAAAAGGAACAGGCCTTAGCAGGCCGAAGGCCTACCAGATAATCCATAATTTTGAGAAGAAAGGCTATGTAAGGAAGACAAGGATCGTGGGAAAAACACAACTCTATATGCTCAACAAGAAGAATAGGGTTGTCAGGCTTTTCATGAGAGACTTCAAAGAATGCCTGAAGATGATGCTCAATGAGCCTGAAATTTCCTGCCGGAACAGCTCATTGGGCGAAGTGAGCGCGAAGGATGCTTAAGCAAGCAAGCCACGCCCATAAGAAC
>JAWOBY010000015.1:0-17824 GCA_046484055.1 Candidatus Woesearchaeota archaeon
CAACAGCACAGGACCCAACTCAGGACTCACACCCACATGGAACAACACCTTCGCAAACGTCCCCAACAACGACGAAATCATATGCAGCATATTCCACCCCGAAGCAGCCAGCGACGAACTGGAAATGCACATAAAAACAAGAATACCAGACAACTCCAAAACAGGAACCCTAAACACCACCATAACCACAACAGCAACCACAGCATAAAAACTGCATTCTCAAAACACCAAAAGAAGGAAATTATAAAAAGAATAAATCAATAAAAAAGATGGAATGGAAATATACACCCATCACAGGAATCCTCCTGATTATGGCGGCTTCAATAGCAGGCACTATGACAGTAATGCAGAAGACCGGAGGCATCACACACATAACCGGCTACGACACCCTCAGCCAGGAGGGAAGCATAGACGCAACAATAAGCTCAGACACAGCAATAAACCTCACAATCAACACCCTCAACTTCCGCTCAGGAACAGTAGACCCAGCCTGCAACAACTGCAGCATGCACACACCAGGAAAACAAAGCAAAATAAACGGAACAGACACAGGACTAGTGAGCGCATGGACATTCAACAACGACGAAAACTCAACATCAAACAACACATTCTCGCTGGACTATCAGGGAAGGAACAACATGACTGTTAGCGGCGCCGCATTTAAGCCTAAACTGGGAAGGAATTGGGGGTCCTATGAGTTTGATGGTGAGGATGATTATCTTGAATCAGCTGGGAACGGCGATTTCATAAATGATGATCTGACAATAAGCGCTTGGGTTAACAATTATGATGAAAAATGGCAGTATCAAACAATCTTCAGTAAAGGAAAGTATGAACTGAAAGAGATTGGTGACCAGTACATGTTCCAGGTATTAGGTGATAATTCAGAAGCAACATGGGGCAACAATAAGAGCATTGGAGGGGAAGGACCTATTGAGTTTGCTGTTTACAAGGGAGACTTATACCTGAACGCCCGCAACTCACAAGAAGTATATGTGTATAATGGAAGCGAATGGTCCTTGAGCGGAGAAAACTTTGGAGTCTACAATGTGGGGATGGCAGCTTATGATGGAAAGTTATATATCTGCTCATTAAATGGAACATTTGGGGATGGCGGCTCTTACACTCCAGGAGAGGGATTGATTTATTCTTTCGATGGAAGCGAATGGAGCCTGAACGGCCACGTTGGAGAAGGACCCAGAGCTTTAGCAGTTTATGGCGGAAAATTATATGTTGCTAACAAGGGTTCAGATGATATTTATGAATATGATGGCAGTGAATGGACGAAATCAGGAGATGTAGGGCAGGATCCCGTTGGCTTTGCAGTATACAAAGACAAATTATATATTACTCATACCGGTTCAGATGATATCTACGAATTTGACGGCAGTAGCTGGAGCAAAAGTGCAGATGTAGGGACAACCCCTGCAGGATTAGCAGTATACGACGGAAAACTATATTCCATAGCATATAGTAATAATGAGATATACACGTTCGACGGTGAGAGTTGGACTCAGATAAGCTCTCCAACAGCAGAACAATGCCCGGGCATGGGTTACGGAGCAGCAGTATACGACGGAAAACTATATGCCTCATGTTATTATACAAGCTACGCTAATAACGACCATAATGAAGGAGAAATCTACGTTTATAATGGCAGTGAATGGACGAAATCAGGAGATGTAGGGCATGAGCCAATGGGATTAGCGGTTTATGACGGGAAAGTGTACTCAGCATCCTCCGCAAACAACAGTGTTTGGGAGTATGGAAATGGAGCGTCAGCATGGGCGGACAAAACAACATCAGAATGGAACCACATAACAACTCAAATAAACCAGGACAACATCAAGATACATGTGAACGGAGAAGAAAAAACAAACATTAACCACAACCTGACTTTGAACTACACCAGCGAAACAGACAAACTATACCTCGGAAAAAGCTACGGAAGCTCATCCGGAACACGAGGACACACCTGGGGAGAATTCTTCAAGGGGCTGATAGATGAGGTAATGATCTACAACCGCAGCCTTAGCGGGGATGAAATAGAGGAGAGGTATGATCGGGGGAGGAACACAGACAGCCCCCGCTGCTGCAACAGCTTCATAGTGCCGGGCACAGGACTAAGAATAGAAAACGTAGGAAACAGAAACGCCACACTGCAGCTCAACTCAAACAAAAACGCAGCAGACTTCATAGGAGGAACCAACCCCCAATTCCAGCTCAACACAACAGAAACAGAAGCAGGCAGCTGCGACAACAGCACAGGACCCAACTCAGGACTCACACCCACATGGAACAACACCTTCGCACCCATACCCACCAACAACGAACAAATCTGCAGCATATTCCACCCCGAAGGAAGCAGCGACGAACTAGAACTCCACATAAAACTCAGAATACCAGACAACTCCAAAACAGGAAGCCTAAACACCACCATAACCACAACAGCAACCACAGCATAAAAACAAAAAATATAAAAAGCGGATAAGGCCTGTGAAGGTCATGAAAACAAAAAAAGCGGCCCTTATCCTGATTGTGGCCCTTCTCGCGGGAATCCTTCTTGCTGTACTGGCCTACAGGGGTCACTGCATAGACAAGGTCCAGCATTACAACATGAGCATAATAGTGGGGGATCATCTGGGATTTGACACTGACAACAGGACGCTCGCGTTCGGCATGGTCATGCCGGGGAGGGGCAGCTGCACAAGATTCATAAGCCTGAAGAACAAGGCTGCTCGCACCATGAATGTAGAGTTTGAAGGCAGAGGCAGGATAGGGGACTGGATAAGCATCGACGGCACAGAGATAATGCTCGGCCCTTATGAGAACAGGACAGTGAGAGTGTCAGCCACCCCTCCCGGAGATGCAGAATACGGGAATTACACAGGCGTTCTGGAGATGACATTCAGGAAGCCCTGCTTCAGCTAGGCCGGAAATACGGGAACGGCATAAAAAATGAGGCACTTATCAAACAACAAGATCGCGGCGCTTGCAGTGTTCATCCTGCTCTTCTCATTATTCTTTAACACCTACATAATCATGGAGACTTCTTACGCAACAGGCTCCACCACAAGTGGGGGAGTGAGCATGTGCATAAACAGCCCCCCCACCATCTCGTACTCATGCAGTTCAAAAGCGTATGTTGGGAAGACCTACACCTGCGGCATGGACGCTGTGAGGGATGAAGGGGAGAACATAACATTCTCTGATGACACAGGATTATTCGACATCAACAGCTCCACGGGAATCATAAGATTAACGCCCGGAAAAAGCCAGACCGGAAGCTATGAGATCAACATCACCGCAGAGGATGACAGCGGATGCTCCAATAATCTTGATTCAGCCATGTTCCGGCTGGAGATAATCAGGGATTACTGCGGTAACGGGATATGCAGCGCAGGCGAGGACTGCAGCACATGCCCTGAGGATTGCGGGGTCTGCCCGACTGAGGAGGCGCCTTCAGGCGGAGGCGGCGGAGGGGGAGGCGCTGCAAGTTTTGATATAGACTTCACCCAGGTTGACAGCAAGATTGTGACAGCATACGAGGATGATTCGATCATATTCACATTCAACAGGATAACAGCACACTCACTCAATGTGGAGGAAGTTGAGGAGGGAAGGATAGCGGTCAATGTCGATTCAGGCAGGGAGTTCATCGCCGGCATGGAGGATGAGAGGGGCATTGACATGAACAATGATGGGGTTGATGATATCAGCGTGTATCTTATCAGCGTTGGGGAGAACATGAAGGCGAAATTCAGGGTGACACAGCTGGAGGGGGCCCCCGCGATAAAAGACGGGAGGATTCCGCTTGAAGCGACCCCTGAATCACTCAAGGTTCTCCTCGTCCAGGGAGAGTCCTTCAACAAAAGCCTGAGCATAAGGAATACAGGCAGATTCGACTTCAACATAATCCTCTCAAAGGAGATATCCCTGCAGGGAATCAGCCTGTCCGAGGAGGAATTCCTCCTTCCGGCAGGAATGTCAAACGAGATAAACATCCGTTTCAGCTCTTCAGAAGACACCCGGCCGGGAGTGTACAGGGGGCATATATTTATAGAGGCTGTCCCGAGACCTGCAACAGGCGATTCAATATTCATGAGGGTGCCTGTCACTGTAGAGGTGGAATCAAGGGACCTCCTTTTCGACGCGAGCGTGGAGATACCTCCTCGCTACAGGGAGATCCTTCCCGGAGAGAAGGTGAGGGCCACTGTGACCATATTCAACCTGAAGAGCATACGGCCTGTCGAATTGAACGTGGATTATATCATAAAGGATTCGCACGGCAACAT
Source organism: Candidatus Woesearchaeota archaeon (assembly GCA_046484055.1). GTDB lineage: Archaea > Nanobdellota > Nanobdellia > Woesearchaeales > UBA12501 > JAWOBY01. The sequence continues at coordinate 4,296 of JAWOBY010000015.1, forward strand.
AATCTCAAGGGAGAAAGAGACTATGTCTGTGGGGGATCAGGTATCATACACCAAGGAGATGTTCGTGCCTGAAGGCGCTAAAGAGGGAAGTTATATATTCATAGTCCAGACAAGATACGGGGAATCATTCTCCACGACCAGTGAAAGTTTCTTTGTCGGGGAGGGGGTAGCGGAAGGGATTGAAGAGACGAAAAAAGAGGCGGAAAAGGCCCAGTCAAGGTACAACACCGCCCTCTTTGCAGGCATAGGCCTCATGGTGGTGCTGACCGTCCTGTTGTTCCTGCATTACAGGAGAAGGATAAGGAGCATAGAGAAAGACAGCAGGGAGAATATCATCAGGAGGCTTGAGGAGCTTGAGAAGAAGTACTCGCGGGAGGCAAAGAAAGCGGAGAATGCTGCCGGAAGCTTCGCCGCGAAAGAAGAGCAGGAGCTGGGACTGAAAAGACTGGAGGATTACATAAGAGAACACCTCAAGAAAGGCTACTACAAGGAGGATATTGGCACTCATCTGGAGAAGCACGGCTGGAAGAGACACCACATCGAGCGCGCGATGAGCAGAGCCATGAAGAGGCACCTTGAGGAGGAGATAGAGAACCTGAGATCCATACTGGAGAAGAAGTAAATGAACAAGCAAGTGAATGAATAATCAATAGCCACCCTGCACGATCCCTCATTGTGTCATGATTCTCACAAGAGATTCTCCTCAGGAAGGGGCATCAACAATATCTTATAAATCATATCCTTCCATACTTGAGATATTCATCAAGATCATCATGGCTCATGTCCGGCTCATGCCCTCCTGCCCTGCCCGCCCTGCGGCTCTTGTTCTTTTCCGGACTTTCATTGAACCTCTTCCTGAACTTTTTTCTCTTGCTCACAAGGTAAAACCCGTAGAGGAGCCCTGTGCCCATCCCTGCAAGATGTGCGATATTAGCGACGCCTGTGGGTGTGAATATGCCGAATATATCCACTGCAGCAAGGATTATGCCTGCCGTCCTCATGCTCATGGGTATAGCAAAGAGAAACAGAACCTGCAGGTCCGGAAGTATCATTATTGTGACTCCTATTATCCCCATTATGGCCCCGCTCGCCCCAAGCGCTGCCTCATAGAAGAATGTGGACAGGAGTGCCGCGATAAGGCCTGAGAGCAGGTATACGAGCAGGAACCTCCTGGATCCTATCCTGTCCTCGACCAGAGGCCCGAATATGAAGAGGACATACATGTTGAACAGCAGGTGGGCGGGCCCCGCGTGCAGGAACATAGAAGTGAAGATTATTCATGGCCTTGATGATATGTCGGATGACAAGAGCATGAAGGCCTGTGTGAAGCTGCTGCCCAGGAATATCTGGAGCAGAAAGACCACAATATTGATTCCTATCAGCGTGAGAGCTATGCTCTGGAACCTGAATCTCATGACACCCTAACTATCCCCCCTGTTTTTAAATTTAACCATCATCAAGGGCCGTCAGAATGCTGGACAATGGTCTGAGAGCGGCATCAACTGGAATCCATGATCTCATCGTCCTTGAGGGGGATGTTGGCATCAGTGGTCACATTCATCCTCAGCTTTATCAGGCCGGCCTCATCACCCTCGCTCGGCAGGTGTGTGAGGTGCATGTCACAATTGTTCAGCATGCCGAGAGTCCTCACGCACTTCTCTGTATCAGGATTATATTTTGCGCTTATGGCCAGCGCAACAAGAGCCTCATTGAGATTCAGGCTTTCGGAAGCTCCTTTGAGAACATCCCTTTTGAGCATATTGACTCTCTTTATAACCTCAGGGGGTATCAGGTCTGTGCTGTCCTCAACACCTGCAAGAGCCTTTATGGCATTTATTATCACTGCGGATTCCGCATGCAGCAGAGGGGAGTTCTTGCCTGTCACTATGCTCCCGTCAGGCAGCTGGACAGCAGAACCGCAGTATATTCCCTTGTTCCCTTTTCCATTCCTCTTAGCGTCCTCCGCTGCCTTCCTTGCAGGCTCTACTGTTCTCCTTTCCTGAGGCTCAAGGTTAAGCCTCTTCATTATTGCGTCTATCCTCTCCACAGTGTCCCCTGTCTCTATGCCCAGGAAGAATTCCTTCTTGTACCTGAAATATCTCCTTATGACCTCCTGCTTTGCGGATTCCCTGCACGCATTATCATCTGTTATCGCGTAGCCGGCCATGTTCACACCCATGTCTGTGGGCGACTTGTAACCCCTCACATGGTTATCATTGGAGACTATCCTTTCCATTATGCTCTTCATTATCTCAAAATTCTCAATGTCCCGGTTGTAATTGACCGCTGTCTCGCCGTACGCCTTGAGGTGGAACTGGTCGATAAGGTTTGTGTCGCCCAAATCTGCTGTGGCCGCCTCATAAGCGATGTTGACAGGATGATCTATGTCCAGGTTCCATATCGGAAAGGTCTCGAACTTCGCATAGCCTGAATCCATGCCATCCTTTGTGTCATGGTACATCTGGGAGAGGCAGAGCGCCATCTTGCCTGAGTTTCCGCCCGCGCCTGTGATAACGACTATTGGTTTTTCTGTTGGTATGTACTCCATCCTGCCGTAGCCTTCGCTGCTCACGACCTTGTTTATGTCTGTGGGGTATCCTTCTATGACCGGCTGCATGAAAACCTCATAGCCGAAATTGGTCATTTTCCTTTTGAATCTTGTTGCGGCTTCTTCTCCGCTGAAAAGGGAGATGTTGATCTTTTTTATCCTGAGGCCCCTTTTGTTGAGGTCTTCTATGTCCTTCATGACCTGCTTGTCATAAGGCAGGCCGAAGTCATGCCTCATCCTCCCTTTCTGGATGTCCCTGGCGCTCACGCAGTAGATTATCTCCACCTCATCGCCCAGGGCCTTGAGAACTTTTATCTTTGTGTCAGACTCATAACCAGGCAGAACTCTTGTCGCGTGGAAGTCATGGCAGAGCTTGCCGCCGAACTCAAGGTAGAGCTTCTCCCCGAATCTGGCCACGCGGTCCTTTATCTCCTTTGTCTGGACCTCAAGGTATCTCTCAGCGCTGAATCCTGTTTTCAATAGAAATTCCCCCCATGATTTTTTGCGGGATGTTTCGCAGAATCTTTGACAGAATATTTGGGAGCATGGAAACAGGAATAAAAGGATATATTTAAAGGTTTATCTGATGGAGCATAATGTTTAATTTACAGAAATCTTTAAATAAAACCGGTAGCTCCCAAAATAATGCACCCAAAATTTATTGCGATCACAGGGGGAGTTCTTTCAGGCGTAGGCAAGGGCACCATAACCGCTTCTATAGGAAAACTTCTCTCCCTCCAGGGATACGGCGTAAGCGCGATAAAGATAGACCCATACATCAATGTGGATGCGGGCACCATGAGGCCCACAGAGCACGGAGAGGTATTTGTAACAGATGACGGCGGAGAGACTGACCAGGACCTCGGCACTTACGAGCGGTTCATAGGGAGGGACCACCTGAAGGACCAGAACATGACGACAGGGCAGGTCTATCAGACAGTGATACAGAAGGAAAGGAATCTCGAGTATAAGGGCAGGTGTGTTGAGGTCATACCCCACATCCCTGAAGAGGTCAAGAGGAGGATAAAAGAGAGCGCTGAGAGGACCAAATCAGATTTCTGCCTTATAGAGGTCGGAGGAACAGTGGGGGACTACCAGAACGTGCTTTTTCTTGAGGCCCTCAGGCAGATGAAGCTTGAGGGAGAGAAAGTCCTGTTCATACATGTCAGCTATCTGCCTGTTCCCGGCAATCTTGGGGAGATGAAGACAAAGCCAACCCAGCGTTCTGTGAAGGATCTCAATTCCATAGGCATCCAGCCGGACATGATAATAACAAGATCGGCGAGGCCTATAGATGATGTGAGGAAGCATAAGATTTCCATGTTCTGCAATGTGAGCGCGGAGGATGTGGTCTCGTCCCATGATGTAAGCAATATCTACGAGGTGCCCCTTGTTCTTGAGAAACAGGATTTCACCTCAAAACTGCTCTCAAAGCTGGGCCTTGTATTCAAGCAGGGCATGACAAAGGAATGGGGGGATTTTGTAAGCAGGACAAAAAGCGCTGAAAAGGAAGCCAGAGTGGGCATTATAGGGAAATATTTTGATGTCGGTGATTTCACGCTGGAGGATTCATACATCTCAGTCATTGAAGCGGTGAAGCATGCCTGCTGGAACAACGGATTCAGGGCGGGAATAGAATGGATAGACTCGAAAGAGTTCGAGAAGGACAAGGACAAGCTTGAGAGCCTTAGGGATTATGACGCGCTTATCGTTCCGGGCGGCTTCGGCGGAACAGGTGTTGAGGGCAAGATAGAGGCGATAAGATACGCACGCGAGAACAACATTCCTTTCCTGGGGCTTTGCTACGGGATGCAGCTGGCTGTCGTTGAGTTCGCGAGGAATGTTTGCGGTATGGACGGAGCGAACTCTGCAGAGATAGATGAGAAGGCGGCCCACTGCGTGATTGACATCATGCCTGAGCAGAAGAAGAACATATCAGAGAGGAATTACGGCGCTACGATGAGGCTCGGGGCCTATCCTGCAAGGCTGAAGGAAGGCTCTGTGGTGCATCAGCTTTACGGCGCGGAAGAGGTCAGCGAGAGGCACAGGCACCGCTATGAGGTCAATCCTGAATATGCAGAGAAGCTTGAATCCTCGGGGCTTGTTTTCTCAGGCAGGAGCCCTGACAGGAGGCTGATGGAGTTCCTTGAGCTGCCAGGCCACACTTATTTTGTCGCGACACAGGCGCATCCTGAGTTCAAGTCAAGGCCGATGAATCCCGCGCCGTTGTTTGACGGGCTGATCAGGGCGATAAAAAGGAAGGTTTAGGCGCGTCAGCGCTTACCCCTCCACATAATCGTGCGTGTAAACCCCTCTTCTCGTGTTCATCCAGCCCCTTATGCTGAAGTAGAAGTATATTATGGAATTGCTCAGGCTTCTTATGCCTCTCATCCTCCTGATTATTGATCTTATGCTGTAGAATTCCCTGTATGCCTCATGCATCTCATCAACGAGCTCTTTCTGGCTCATCCTCTTCGGTTTTATCACGCAGTCCTCGTACTTTGACCAGTCGTACGTGGTTATCCTGCCCTCATCCTTCAGCCTCTTAAAGAGTATGGTTCCGGGCAGCGGCCTGAGTATGTGCAGGTATATGCCGTCAAGGTTGTTCTTTATCGCGAATCTGATCGTGCTCATCAGGCCTCCCTTCCTGTCCCCGTCAAGGCCGAATATGAACAGGCCTCTTATGAGCATGCCTGCGTCCTTGAATCTCTTTATGGCATCCTCAAACCTCTTGGCTGTGTTGTGCTTCTTCACGCTCTTGAGTGATTCCTGGTTCAGTGACTCAAATCCGATCCAGAGCAACTTGCATCCCGCCTCTTTCGCATGCCTCAACAGCTCGTCATCAAATGCCAGATGGACAGGCGCCTGCACGCTCCATTTGAGCCCGAGGGGCTTCATTTTCCTGAACAACTCGATCGCGTATTTCCTGTCAGCGAAAAGGTTGTCATCAACGAAACCGAACATCTTCAGCCTGTTGTTTTTGTTTATGCTCTTTATGTCCGCGATGACATCATCTACAGGCCTCTTCCTTATCCTGCCGCCGTTGAACACCCTCACTATGCAGAACTCGCAGCCGTAAGGGCAGCCTCTCGTGGCCTGCGTCACCGGAACTATGTAATATTTCTTGAAGAACTTTGATTTCAGTCTGGGGAAGTTTTTCATGTCTATGAAACCTCCCCTATATCTTTTCCTGAGCCTTCCTTTCTCGAAGTCCTCAAGTATGCCCTGCCATATCTCCTCGGCCTCTCCTGTCACCAGGGAGTCGCAGTGCTTCCGGGCCTCTTCAGGCAGTGTTGATGGGTGGACGCCGCCTATTATCACCTTTGAGCCTTTTGACCTGAATATCCGTGCGAGCTCATAGGCCCTCGTGACCGTTAGTGTGTTCGCGCTTATGCCGACGAGATCATACTTTCTGCTGAAGTCTATCTTCTCGAAACGCTCATCGGCTACGCTTATGTCATACTTCTTTTCAGGCGTGAGGCTGGCCAGCGTGACCAGGCAGAGAGGAGGGATTGAACTATACGTCCTGCCCTTGGGGTTGGAAGGATGGATTAGGAGGAGTTTGGTTTTGGGTTTCATTTTGGGTTTTCAGGGTTTTGTTCTTGATTGTTATATGTGAGCGTGTCTTGCTGTCTTGTACCTTCCCATCATATTGATAAAAAGATAGATAAAAAGCCTTTTTGGTCTGTAGTTCTTAAGCCCCCTCATCCTCTTGATTATTGAAGGTATGCTGAAGAATTTAGCGTAGAAATCATCCACACTCTTCTCCAGCTGTCTTGGGCTCATGTTCCTGGGTTTGTACACACATCTTGTATATTTTGACCAGTCATAGGTGGTTATCCTGCCCTCCTTTTCCATATCCTCAAAAAGCTTTGCGCCGGGCAGTGGCCTCAGTATATTGACAACAACCTCATCCAGATTGTTCTTCATGGAAAATTCCAATGTATCATCAAAAACCTTTTTTGTATCACCATCAAGGCCGAATATGAACATTCCTTTGACAAAGAATCCTCTTTTCCTGAGTTTGCTTATCGCTTTCTCATACACCCCAACCCTGTTGGGCTTCTTCACGCTTTTCAGTGATTCTGAACTCAGAGACTCAAACCCTAACCAAAGGTACCTGCAGCCTGACTTATATGCATGGTCAAGGAGCTCATCGTCAAAAGCTATCCTAACAGGCGCCTGGCTTGCCCAGTAAATCCTTAATTTTTCCATCCTTTTGAAGAGCTCAATCGCGTATTCCCTGTCAGCGAAAAGGTTGTCATCAAAAACCATGACAAAAGGCCTGGAAAGTGGAACATATTTTCTCAGGAGATAATTTTTTGATGTTAGGTTCTTTATCTCCCTTATGACTTGTTTTACCGGTTTTTTCCTTATCTTGTTCCCGCTGAAGGCGCTGATGGAGCAGAACTCGCAGTGGTTAGGGCATCCTCTGGTCATCTGTATTGCTGGGGCTATGTATATTCTATCTTTCATGAATTTTCTTTTTAACATCGGCACGTTATCCATTTTTACATGGCCGCCATGATATCTCTTTTTTAACCTGTTGTTCTCAAAATCAGCAAGAATATTATTCCAGATCTCTTCTGGCTCGTTGAGCACTATGCTGTCACAGTGTTTTTCCGCCTCTTCCGGAAGAAAAGTGGCATGGACTCCGCCCATGATCACTTTAGCCCCTTTTGAGCGAAACCTGTCTGCCAGTTTGTAAGCGCGCAGGGAGGTTATGGTATTTGAGGTTATGCCAACAATATCATATCTCCTGCTGAGATCAAGCTTCTCATACTGTTCATCAACAATCTCTATATCATACCTGTCCTCTGGAGTGAGACTGGCCAGTATCTCCAGAGCTAGAGGCGGCCATCGGTTCAGGCCGCATCTTTTTGGCTGGACCAGTAACAGTTTTTTCTTTCCAGACTGTTTCTTATGCTTCATTTTTCCGATGAACAAATTTATTTGTTAAACAAAAATCTCAGCTTATGGTCATCATAATAGCTGTGGCATAATGCATAATTCTCAACACATGCCTTATTACACTTCTTTAATTGTTTTTCAAACAAGCGCTTATACTTCTGGTAATATGATTTGTCTATGTCTGATATATGGATTCCAAGTGTTTTAGTTTCAGGGCATAAGGATACGCTGCCGTCGCAGTCTACTGAAAAGAAATGCCTTCCCGCTTTACAATTCCAGTTATATTTTCCTTTGAGAAACTCTTTCATCCTCTTATAACAATAAATGGGTTCAAATAAGGGATACCCCTCTCCCCTCTTTTCAATCAGGCCATCAAGAAGTTTATGGATTTTTTTGGCATCCTCATCAGAGAAACGAGTGTTCAACCCTTTATCAACAAAAGTACTGGGGGGTTGCGTCTGGAGGCAGGTGGTCATCATAAGACCATGTTCACTTGCCTTTATGAGGAGAGGTATGACATCTTTAGTATTTTCACCGGTTAAGACTGTATTTATTGTGATACTCATGCCCTCCTGGCATGAAGCATGCTCAAGCAAAGAAAGAAGATGGGGGTTGTCGAATAATGTTTTCCTGGATTGTTTTAACTTTTTTACCCCATCCAACGAAACTACCATTGAATTCATGCCTGCCTCAGACAACTCATCAATCATCTTTTTGTTGAGGAGACGGCCGTTTGTGTTCATTACAATAAACATACCTTTATCATTACAGTATCTTGTTATTTCAACAATGTCCTTCCTTAATGTCGGTTCTCCACCCATAAAATATATTATATTGCATCCAATCTCCTTTATTTTATCAACTCTTTTCTTTACCTCATCCAATGACGGGTCTTTGATGTTTTTCCTTGAGAAGCAATAAGAGCATTCCAGGTTACATCTTCTTGTAAGGAACAGGCCCACAAACATAGGCCCCGGCCTGTCAAGGAGAAGCCTCCTGAATGCAGGCATCACATTGGCCTTCACGAAGAGCCATTTCTGCTTGTCGAAGAGGCCTTTCCTGTTTCCTCTCCCTTTCATCCCTGTAATTATACTCCTTTCACCCATCATACCACTCCGGCTTTGTGTTGAGGTTTATAGGCCTCTTCAGCACTGCATCGCTCAGCATGCTGCCCATGAATCTTACGGTCATCCTGGCCTTGACCTTTGCAAGATTCCTCACTGCGCCTGACCTTCTTCCGGCGCTTATCCCTGAGGATGCGAACTGCTCCTTGCCTGTCCTCACGCGCAGCTCATGGTATATCATGAGCAGCCAGATCATGTTCCTGGAGAGCTTCTCTGACCTTATTATCGGATTGACGAAATTGTAGTAGCTGAAGTCCTTTATATCTATCAGTTTCCTCTTGTCGAGATCATCGAAGAATTTAGTGCCCGGATTGGGGGTGAGCGGCAGAGGGATGCCCATATCGAAGGGTATCTCCTCCAGAGAGTCATAGAACTGCCTCATGGATTTCCTTGTCTCTGTGGGTATGCCGTAGATGTAGGTGGCTATGGAGAGCACTTCAGGGTATTTCCTCAGCACTTCAAACGCTTTTCTCGTGGTGCTGTATGTGTATCCCTGCTTGTCCAGGTATCTCAGGTCGTGGCTGCTCGTCCTCTCCAGGCCTATCATGACCTGTTTCATGCCTGCCTTGACGAGCTTGGGGAATATGCCTTTCTGCTCGTCCCTGACCACAAAGTCAGCCCTCATCCATGTGGAGTGGTCAACATCCAGCCCTGTCTTTATCATCTCTTCCGCAAACTTTTTGTTCCATTTCGGATCAACATTCCATGTGGGGTCCACCCAGTTGAATGTCTTTCGCTTATACTTGTCCGCAAGGTATGTGACCTCATCAATGGTCCTCTTCACTGATTTTGTCCTGTAGCATGGCGTCAGCTTTCCGCTGCCGTTGGTCTTTCCCATGACTTTCCAGAGTACGCAGAAGTTGCAGTTGGATGTGCATCCCCTGCTGTGCTCTATAGCTGCAAAATCAGGGTGGCTTCTGGCTCCCTTGCCATAAAGTTTCATCGGCAGGAGGTCATATGCCGGGAAGGGCAGCTTGTCGAGATCCGCCACAGGCTGACTCTGGCCTGTGTCAATCACTTTTCTGTCTTTCCTGAACGCCAGCCCCTTGATTTTGGAGGGTTCAGGGTTCTTCTTCTTCAGCTCCCTGACGAGCTCAAGGAGGGTCATCTCGCCCTCTCCCCTTATTATGTAGTCTATGGGCAGGCTTTCAAGCGATTCTTTTATCATGAATGAGAAATACATGCCTCCGCAGATTATGGTAGAGTGGGGGAGTTCCTGCCTTGCGATGCCTATCAGGCGGACCGCCTCATTGGATGATACTGTCTCCTCGCCTATGCATATGATGTCCGGCTTCTCTCTGCGGAGGATTTTAGGTACCTGTTTCCATCCTTTCTTCAGTATGGGGCAGTCGATGATCCTCACATCTATGTCGTCGATGTTCTCCCTGAGCACTGCAGCCATGCTCGCGAAACCTAACGGCTGCCAGAAGCTTGAATTCTCCGAGTGGAACGGCCACCTGAATCTCGGAGGCCTTATGAAGAGTATCTTGGTCATTTTATCTGTTATCTTCACGGGGGACAATCACGTTTATGATGGATTACACTGGACAGCCTCAGTTCCTCCTGTCGCCCACGAACCTTGCTATCTCCACAAGGATCTCAGCCTCGCCCTCGAACGGCTGCAATGCCTTTATAGCGTCCCACATGTTCTTCTTCATCATCTCTCTCGCTTTCTCCGCCCCGTAATGAGTGACGAATGTGTTCTTCTTCCCGTCCTTGTTGGTATCCTTGCCGAGCTCTTCACTCGTGCTCTCTGTGTCAAGCAGGTCGTCCTTTATCTGGAACATCAGGCCGAGCTTCTTCGCGTAATCGACCAGCGCTTCCTTCTTGTCCTCAGGCGCCTTGGCTTTTGCGCATGCCGCCTTCACTGCTCCGACAAACAATGCCCCTGTCTTATGGTCATGTATGTACTCCAGTATCTCTGCATCAGTATCCTTGTTCATGAACTCAAGATCCACTGCCTGGCCTCCGCACACCCCTTTGGAGCCGAGGCAGACGGCTATCTCCCTTGATGCTTCGGTGTCATCAACTATCTCGAAAGCCCTGAAGACAAGGCTCGTCGATGCGAGTATGGCGATATCCTCACCGTATTCCTTGTGGCAGCACGGCTTGTGCCTCCTCATGTTCGCGTCATCCATGCAGGGCAGGTCATCAAGTATCAGGAGGGAGGTGTGTGTCATCTCAAGAGCGCAGGCAGTGGCCATCATCTCTTTCCTGTCAAAGCCGAGAAGGTCCGCGACAGCGAGAGCTATTATGGGCCTGAGCCTCTTTCCCCCCGCGAATATGCTGTGGCGCATGGCCTTGTGCAGTGCAGGAGGGTAATCATTCTTTTCAGGGAGAAACCTGTCTAATGCTTCATCAACGAGCTTTTTCCTCTCTTTAAGGTATTCCTGCAGTTCCATGAAAACCCCCTTGGAGACTGTAAAAGGGCTTTATTTTTAAATGTTGTTCTGTGGCGTGGGGATTGTATTCTTAAACTATTTTAGTTTCAATATTTCAAAATGTTTATGCTTAATCTTCTGCTCCAGATATCCAGGAGATGGATATGTTCAAACCCCATATTTAAAACCCATATTTAAAACTTAAAAGCAATCAGATTGCTGGAATCCTTCCATCAACAAAAACCAGCCAACAATCTTGAACTTGAACTTCTAGATTAGAAACAACACATGCATTTTATAGATATCTTTTATAGCATATGAAACAGAACCTATCAAAAATATTCATGTTATCCCAAAGAACCGGAGATTGATTCCCTAAAAAACTTTATAAAAATATCCGCAAACACATCACCATGCTCCCCTACGAAGCTCCGGCAATGCAGATAGCAGGAATAAGCGTATCTTTCTGGTTCGTTTTCCATTACCTTCTCGCATGGCCCTTCACTTTCTATTATATTGTCAGGGAATCGATGAGGAGAAGGGACATAAGCCTTGACAGCATGCTTCAGCTGTTCGCATTCATAGTGTTAGGGTCTATAGCCGGAGCGAGGATACTCGGTTTCTTCGGGCCATGGTCCTGGGCGGGCGCAGGTTTTTCAGACAGGTTCATCAGCATGTTCAGCCTCGCAAGCCCAGGGTGGGTATCCTACGGCGGGATTGCAGGAGGGCTTCTGGCAGCTTACATATACACAGGATTGAAAGGCCTGGGCTTCCTGAGATACATTGACGCTGTGATTCCTGCTGTGCCTCTCGGGTTCATGATAGCAAGAGTGGGCTGCTTCCTGCATGGCTGCTGCTACGGCTCCGTCACTGAAGTTCCGTGGGCCATAATCAGGAACGGAGTGGCCATACATCCTGTCCAGTCCTACAATTCACTGATGCATCTTGGGCTTTTCATACTGATGCTTTACCTTGCCAGGATGAAGGATCATGAAGGGATGAAGGAAGGATTCATGCTCTCCTCGTTCGCGGTCGCTTACAGCTGCCTCAGGTTCTTCACTGAATTCTTCAGGGGTGATTACGGGCCTTCGCAATATATTGGAGGCATCGCTGTATCGCAGATGATACTTTTGATCATATTTCTGGTGTTCCTGCCCCTTCTTATCCGCACTGTAAGGATGAGGACAGCCAGGAAAGACAGGAAAAAGAGAAGATGGGGCGCAAGATGCATAAAAGGCATAAAATATTTTATTATCTCTGCGGGGCCCTTCAGCCTGGCCTTGATGGCGGGAGGGGGGATACTGATGAATGCTGGAGCCATCACCCTCACAGCTCTGCCGTCCGTGAGCATCATTATGATTTTAGCTGGACTGCTGAGTGTCGCTGCAGGAATTAGAGGTGTGATGTCAAGATGATAATATACCAGGCTCACAAGATAATATACCCCCTGGGCATGATGGTGGGGCCGTGGGTTGTTTTCCACATAATACTCGCATGGTCTTTCGGATTCTATTATGTGTTCAGGGAAAGCCTGAGGAAGAAGGATATCAACCTTGATCATATGCTTAAGATCTTCCTGATCTTCATCCTGGGAGCCATCATCGGAGAGCGCCTAATGGCTTTTCTCGTGCCGGGCGGCTGCATAACAGGATCCCTCGCGGAAAGGATGGCCATGATGTTTGAGGTCGGCAGGGAGGGCATGTCATCAATGGGGGGCCTTCTTGGATTTCTTTTTGTCCTCATATACACAAGGATGAAGAAGCTCAGATTCCTGAAATATGTTGATGTGATAGCCCCCATTCTCCTGCTCGGGGCCTTCATCGCAAGATTAGGCTGCTACATCGCCGGCTGCTGCTACGGCTCCATTACTGAAGTTCCGTGGGCCATAATCAGGAACGGCGCGGCGATACATCCCTCTCAGCTTTATCATTCTCTCGCGAACCTTATAGCTTTCTGCATAGTGCTTTATATGGTGATGAGGAAGGAGAGGCTCGGCCGCTTTGATGGTTATGTGCTGATATGGACTATCATGCTCTACTGCGCGGGGAGGTTTATCACAGGATTCTTCAGGGGGGATCATCCGGTCTCGGAATATGTCTTTGTTTTCAGTGAGATACAGATCGCTGTTGCGGTGACACTTGCAGCGCTCGCAATACTGATGCTCATCCTTTCAGGGAGAGATCATAGAAAAAGATCTGCATCATGCGGTGAAGAGCGCATTCTTTTAAGGCCCTCAACCTACGCTATCATAATCGGAGGGGGATTGGCATCAATAACAGGCGCTTATATAACAACTCCATTCCCTTATGTTGGGTCAGGAATCATAGCGTTCGGCCTGTTGATAGTGGGATTGGGCATAAGAAGCATATCAGGGACAGGAAGGGTCATGGTTAAAACAAAAAATTAATAAATAAGAAACCCTCTTTTCGGGGTTCAGATGGCTAAAAGAGGCAAAAAGAAGAGTTCAGGGCATGAATCCTCAAATATGATAAGCAGAAGCACTATAATTCTTTACGCTGCGGTCATAGTGATATTCATAGGGCTGGGCAGTGTAATAGCCACAGC
>JAWOBY010000053.1:0-4389 GCA_046484055.1 Candidatus Woesearchaeota archaeon
GTGACCATTATTTGATAAGCAAGCCCTATCCCCTACCTAAAGGTAGGGGTGTTGAAATCCTTCGGATTTCTTCCCCTTTGAGCAAAGCTCAAAGTATTACGGGCTTGCATTATAGATGGTCACATTTTAAGTCTTACAAATAGCGCTACATCCCCAACTTGAAAGAAGAGGTATTGCGCTATTTGTAATAAAAAGAAAAAAAGATATGGTTGGTTAAGCACCAGCAAAATCATTCCATCTGCATATTCTCCAGATCGCCGGTATCCATTCCTGAAGTGTAGCCGCCCATGTCCATCGGCTCTGCCGGCGGGACGAAATCAGAGTCGCTCACTGACATGGAATAATCCATTGCCTCTGACGTCACAGTATAGTCCGGCCCCTCATACTGCGCATAAAGCATGACCCCGTCATTGTTGTAGCAGGCTGTGGTCGTCCCTTCGCTGTCCTTGGGCTGCACCTCAAAGCAGTAGGCTGTCTCTCCCGCTATGTTCCTTGTTCCGGCAGGATTTATGTTGTAGTCAGACGGATTCTCTTCCGCGCCCTGAGCGCCGGATGTCGCCTGCGAACCTGCGGATGACTGGCTCTTGTACTGGCTCATGTCCATCTCCATGCATGTCCACTCACCGTCCTGCTGGAAGCAGACAGTGTAGCCATCCCCTTCAATGTAAGTCCTTGCCTCCATCTTCTGGCCGTTCATCTCGAACTTGGAGTCGATTCTCTGCTTCGGGGAGTCAAGATAGAGAGCCATCTCGCCTGAGACATCCTCATCCATTCCTGATGTAGAGTATTCATAGTCAACCATGTAAGAACTGCTCTTCTTTTCTGATACTATGTCCATGAAGCTCGGCCCTTCCATATCCATGCCTTCACTATCCGATCCCGTGTCATCTGCTGATCCAGAACTGTCTGCAGTTCCGTCCTCTGCAGATCCAGTGTCTCCGGTGTCTATCCCTGTGTCTGCCCCAAGATCTGTCTGATCAACTCCGCCTGAACAGCCAGCCAATAACAATGCAGCCAGAATAAGCGCTCCGAACGCAAACCTTTTGTCCATTTTTTCACCTCATCAACTCCCCCTCAGCAGGAGCAGTGATCTTTTTTGTTTCCTGTTCTCTTTTTTTGTCTTTTTGTCTGTCTGTATCCCTTATTTACTGTCCTGTTTTTTGCCTGTATCTCTTATCTGTCTCTTACCTGATCCATGCTCAATCTCTTGTTTCAGGTTGTTTAATTGTCCTGAGCACTATTATTTAAATTTTCTTAATTTTGGGCCTTAAATATACTTAAAACCACTGAAAACCTTTAAAAAGAAGGAAGCTAATACAGAGGAGAACCTGAAAACGATACAATGAGAACAATCCACATAAAAGCGAAATCAGAAGCGGACATAATGCCTGCTGTGAGGGACGCGTACAGGCATGCCAGGAAAGGCTCAAAGGTCGCCATAGTCTCGACAATACAGCACCTCCACAAGCTTGAGGAAGCGAAAAGCCTTCTGGAGGAGGACAAGAGCAAAGGCATCAGGGCAGAGATCGCAGGACAGGTCCTCGGCTGCAGGGTGCCGGAGATTCCAGGGGACACGGACCAGGTGCTCTACATAGGCTCGGGAAGATTCCACCCCATAGGCATACTGCTCAGGACAGGCAGGGAGGTCATAACCGCCAATCCCCTGAGCGGTAAAGCGGCAAAGATCACCCGAAAGGATGCTGAAACTTTCGAGAAGAGGAAAAGAGGGGCCCTGGCAAGGTTCATCTCATCAGAGAACATCGGAGTGCTGGTCTCCACAAAAAAAGGCCAGACAGGAGTGCAGGGAGGGAGCAAGAGGATAGAAGAGATAAAAGACAGGTACAATAACAAGAATTTCTATGATTTCGCTTTCAACACTCTTGACAAGGGTGAGCTGGAGAACTTCCCGTTCATAGACTGCTGGGTCAATACAGCCTGCCCGAGGCTCTTTGAGGATTTTGAGAAAGGCATGATAAATCTGGAGGATATAGAGTGAAGGGGTATGCAGCAGTAATTGGGCTTTCAATCCTCTGCTTTCTTGCCGCATCATGTTCAGATGCCGGGAAGGATTACCTGCAGGACGAGAAGAAGGAAGGGACATGGGAAAGCAGGCAGGAAAGCATCAAGGAAGGCCATGTAAGGATAACCAGCGGTAACACAAGCACCATAATAACAATAGAGACAGCTCATTCTACGGATGATATCAAACACGGGCTCATGTTCAGGGAAGCGCTCCCGCCGGACCATGGAATGCTCTTCATCTACGACAGGGAAGCAAGAAGGTCTTTCTGGATGAAGAACATGGAGTTTCCGATAGATATTATGTTCATCTCAGGCAACGGAACGATAACAGGCATAAGGAAAGATGTCCCTCCCTGCGTGAAGACACCCTGCCCCAGCTATACCTCAGAAGGGAAAGTGATGTATGTTCTTGAGGCCAATGCAGGCTATGCAGAAAGGAAAAATATAAGCGCGGGCGACAGGGCAGAGATCAATATCTGAACAAATATCTGATGTTCCTGATGCTGGAGTCTAATGCAGGACTATTCTATTACCTTGCTCACATCCTTATTACCATATGCTCGCTCAGCTTTGATATCAGGCCAAGCCTGTACTGTGCTGCAGGCCCAGCCCTTGTTCTGGGCTTTATGCCATCATCCTCAAAATCATAGAATTTTTCCTCCACAAACTGCTTCCTTGTCTCTTCATCACTGAATACACCTCTCATTTCCATGAGTATCCTGCCGAGCCTGTTCTCGCCTCTTGAGTCAGCGCCCTCCCCCCAGTACCAGTCCGTGGGAGAAGCTTCCACCAGTGTCTCATCGCCTGTGGAGACGAGCTTCTCCTGTATCTCCTTGTTCGAGTAGAACTTTGCCATGACCACAAGCCTCATGGCATCATCCTTTATCTCATCCCATCTTTGATATGCCTTATCCCTATTGGCCCTGCCTGTTTCCGCGGCAATGCGCGGGGTCTCCGCCCCCCTTATCTCCCTCACAAGAGAGGAATCTGTGGGGAAGAATTTCATGGCCTGATAGCAGTGCTCTGCAGTAGGCCATTCAGAACAGAAAAGCCTGAAGCCGTGCCTGGAGAGGTTGGAGAGGTAGCCGTACTCATCCTTAGGATCATAAAATCTTATCATGAAGCGCCCCCTGATGTCTGACAGCATGACGCTGCCTCGTTATATATTTGTCATGCATGCATGCCTATATCTGTACTATACGGTTTTCCGGATTTATTAATCTTTCCTATATATTTCATTTATGTTTTATCCCTGTGTGGCCGGCTTCCGGCAGATATTTATGGGCTGGAAGGACACACGCCTGCCACAGCAAAACATTTATATCACAAACCGAAGATGCTCCCCATGCCATCGCCAGCAAGAAAACCAGAGCTTCTGAGCCCTGCATCAGATTTCACAAGCCTCAGGGCTGCAATTGATGCCGGAGCTGATGCTGTATATTTCGGAGTGAAGGGCCTTAACATGAGGGCCACTGCAAAGAATTTCACTGCAGCACAGCTGGACAGGGCCGTAAGGCAGTGCCATGACAATGACGCAAGAGCATACCTTACACTGAACAATATAGTGTACAGCAAAGAGCTGGGAAAGGTCAGGAAGATTGTTTCTGAAGCAAAGAAAGCGGGCATTGACGCCATCATATGCTGGGACCCTGCGGTCATTGGAGAGGCCAGAAAAGCGGGGATTCCTGTACATATAAGCACGCAGGCCTCTGTGTCAAACCCTGATTCAGCGATGTTCTACAAGAGGCTCGGCGCGGAAAGGATCATACCTGCAAGAGAGCTGAACCTGAATCAGATAAAGGAGATGAGGAAGAAAGCGAAGATAGAGGTTGAATGCTTTGTCCACGGAGCCATGTGCGTCTCAATCTCAGGAAGGTGCTTCATGAGCCAGCACATCTTCGGGAGGAGCGCGAACAGAGGAGATTGTTTGCAGCCGTGCAGGAGAAAGTACAGGGTGAAGCTTGAGGATGTTGAGGAAGGCCACGAGCTTGAGCTCGGCGAGGATCATGTCATGAGCCCCAGGGACCTCTGCACACTGCCGTTCATAGAGAAGCTCATCAGCGCGGGCATTGATGCTTTCAAGATAGAGGGAAGGGCGAGGAGCCCTGAGTATGTGAAGACAGTTACGGAATGCTACAGGAGCGCCATTGACGCTTATTCTGAAGGAAGGCTGACAAGAGAGCTTAAAAGCGATCTCATGAGAAAACTCGGCACTGTGTATAACAGGGAGTTCAGCCCTGGGTTCTACCTTGGAAAGCCTGTCAGGGAGTGGGCAAGCCCTGAGACAAAAGCCACAGAGAAGAAAGCTTACATAGGAAAGGTCAAAAATTATTATCCAAAACAGTCTGTGGCTGTAGTGAAGCTTGA
>JAWOBY010000055.1:0-20541 GCA_046484055.1 Candidatus Woesearchaeota archaeon
AATATCAAAAACACAATTTATCACTAATGAATTATTGCGCTTATAAATCCTATAACTAACAAAATGGTACTATTTTTTGAGCCAAAAATAGGACAAGGTTTTTCCATATATGATTTCCTACTTTTCTTAAAAAAATATGCCTCTCCTAACCGACTATTTAAACACTTCTGAAAATTTTGTTCTGAAACTTCCGATTCTTATTCCAATCAGAATATTATTATCAGGAGGATTTATATATGACTCATGCGGGCATGCACTCACAATGGGAAGAGACATAAGAACAACACCAGCAAGACATCACACACCGGGAGAGCAGTATAGGCCCTCATGCCTTAAAAGAGGGAATGGGGACATGCCTGAAGAGCCTGAGATAATAACCCGGATGAAAGAGGCAGGCAGGAACCCCGGAGTGCAGGAAAGCTACCTGAGCCTGCTGCCGCACCAGCAGTTAATAACAAGAAGGGCGCACAGGGAAGGCGCGCTGATAGATAATGTGAGGGAAGGGATAGATTACCTGCACTCACAGGGGATGCAGGCATTGAAACTGGAGAGGGAGCTGGAAAGGCTGCAGTATAACGCGCCCGGCCACTTCGCAGCCTCAAACGGAGGCATTAAAGGGGACAAGAACAGCTCTTACAAAGCCTGCAATGGCCGTTGAAGCAGTTAATCTTATAAATGACATCTTTTCCTTCTCTTTTTTATAATTCACAGGCAGACGGAAACCATAATATAACACACAATGATCAGATAATAATCAGCCCCTGCAGGAGATTAAGATATTAACAACAGCAGGGCATCAAAATAAATTTCAATAAAGAAATCAAAAAAACAGGAGGCGTTAAAATGAAAAACGGAAAATACCTTTTCACTTCTGAGAGCGTGACCGAAGGGCATCCTGACAAGATGTGCGACAAGATCTCTGACGCTGTCCTTGATGCCATCTACAAGGATGACCCTCAGGCGAGGGTGGCATGCGAGTGCCTGACAAAGACAGGCCTTGTCATCGTTGCAGGAGAGATAACCACAAAGACCTATGTGGACATGCAGAAGATTGTGAGGGAGACCATAAGAGAGATAGGGTATGATGATCCCGAGTACGGCTTTGACGCTGATGGCTGCGGAGTCATGGTCTCAGTGAGCGAGCAGAGCCCTGACATAGCGCAGGGGGTTGATGAGGGGGAAGCTGAAGGCAAAGAGGGAAAAGAACAGGGTGCAGGAGATCAGGGGATGATGTTCGGCTATGCGACGAACGAAACGCCTGAAATGATGCCCCTGCCGATTGTTCTCGCGCACAAGCTCACGAAGAAGCTGGCTGAAGTGAGGAAGAGCAAGGAGCTGGTGTATCTGAGGCCTGACGGCAAGAGCCAGGTGACAGTGGAGTATCTTGACGGAAAACCCCAGAGGGTGAATGCAGTAGTGCTTGCAGCACAGCATGATGACAATGTTGATATCGAGCAGATCAGGAAAGACCTGAAAGAGAAGGTCGTAAAGCCTGTGTGCGAAGACTGGATAGATGACAAGACAGAATACCACATGAACGGCACAGGAAAGTTCGTCATCGGCGGGCCTGTGGGCGATGCGGGACTGACAGGAAGGAAGATAATAGTTGATACTTACGGCGGGCACGGAGCGCACGGCGGCGGATGCTTCTCAGGAAAGGACCCCAGCAAGGTTGACAGGTCCGCCTCCTACATGGCGAGGTATGTTGCAAAGAACATCGTCGCAGCAGGGCTTGCTGACAAGTGCGAGGTCCAATTAGCTTACTGCATCGGTGTGGCAGAGCCGGTCTCTGTCCTTACGCACTGCTTCGGCACGAACAACATACCTGAGGAGAGGATTGCGGAGCTTGTCAGGAAGCATTTCTCCCTCAAGCCTGCTGACATAATAAAGCATCTTGATCTCAGGAGGCCGATCTACTCAAAGACAGCAGCGTACGGCCACTTCGGAAGGGATGAGCCCGAGTTCGCATGGGAGAAGACTGACATCGCTCCTAATCTCAAAGCTGATGCTGACGGCCTCGGCGAGTCCGAGAAAGAGGGGGATGAGGTTCCCCTGGACGGGAAGTGAGGAAAACCTTAATTTTTTATTTTTCCTTTTAAACATTTAGATTTTTTCTATTCCACAAATACCTGAAAACAAGGCATGATTATACTCAAAAAGAAGTAATGACAGCCCCTTACATGGCTAAAAACCACAATATTATGGTAAAAACAACAACAATGAAAAACCGCAAAATTTATATATGTGGTATTAGACCATAGTATTATGGTTTAAAATGGATAATGAAAAACTTAATATCTTGAAATTGCTGATAGAGAATCAGGGAGAGAGATTCAGTATAAGAAAGATATCCCAAGCCAGGAAAATCAATTACAAATCAGCATATAATGCTGTTAAAAGGCTTGAAGAAGAGGGGGTTGTCTCTCTCGAGAAGACAGGCAACACGACCATATGCTCCTTCAACAGGAGATTCAATGAATCTGTTTTTGCAGTCGAGTATGGGAGAAGGGAAGAACTGTTCAGGAACAAGGACTTCAAGGTCATACACAATCGCCTGAGCAGGCTTAATGTGCCCTTTGTAGCTGTCCTTTTCGGCTCTTATGCCAAGGGCAGCCCAAGGAAGCATTCAGACATAGACCTTTTGGTCATCACTGAGGACATCAATCTGATACAGCAGCAGATCTCACTGTTACCTATGGATATCCACATGGTTGACGTAAGTTACAGCGATTTCGGAGCCATGTTCAAAAGCAAAGAGCCCACTGTAGTGAGTGAAGCGATACAAAAGAATATAATCTTGGTGGGGATAGAGGAATATTACAGGCTGATAAACAATGTTGGCTGAAAAAAGGATAAAGGAAGCGGAAAGCAACATAAGATCATATTTAGCAGAGGGTCTGCTGAACAAGGAGAGATTCAACCCAACAATATTCGAAATACTTTTCCGCAATTCTGAGAGCCTGAAGGTAGCCAATATGCTTTATGCCCAGAACCATTCAGATTTATGGACCATTGTCATCTCATACTACTCAATGTACTACATGGCAAATGCTGTCCTCTACAAAATGGGTTACAAAGTAGGCGACAAGATATCGCACAAGATTACAGCAGATGCCCTGATTGTCTTTGTGAGGGGAAAGCTGAAAGAGTCACTTCTTGAGGATTACAATGAGATGCAGCAGGAAGCCCTGTCAGACATAAAAGCAGACACCATCGTGAAATCCTTTGATTATGAAAGGTCAAAAAGAGGCAGCATCCAGTACGGAACAAATGAAGAAGCCAAACATTCAAAGGCGAAGACATCTATTGAAAGAGCAAAGCAGTTCAGCGCAGAGATGGAGAAGCTACTTTAGATATCGCTCTGTTTTAATCCTCTTTTTTTCATCCAGTCTTGTATGGATTCTCCTGCATATTCCAAGATGATGGTTTAGGCGAGTCCGAGAAAGAGGGGGATGAGGTTCCCCTGGACGGGAAGTGAGGAAAACAGACAGCTTCATTCCTTTTCATATTCTTTTATGCTATTGTTATATGTTTTAATCCCTTCATCCACAGCACTGCAGAGCGCATCAGGATCAAAGGGTTTCTCAAAGAACTCATCCACTATGCCTTTCTCCATCAGGCTTTTATGATTGATTCTATTGCTGCCGCTCACCATTATCCTGTAAGAATCCTTGTTTATCTCTGTTGTTCTTGCGAGGAATTCAATCCCTTTCATTCCGGGCATGTCATGGTCTGAGACAATCACTCCTACACTGTCATTGTAAGAAGGGTTGTTGAGAATATCCAGTGCCTGCTCACCTGATTCTGCTGTCACCACATTGTATCGCCCGAACATCCTTTCGTACATCATTAGCATGACAGGTTCATCATCAACGAACATGACATAACAGGTATCCTGCTTACTGCTTTCATTTTCCCTGCCAAGCTTCTCAATGTATTCAATGTCAGCATATAGTGGAGTGAGGGCGTTGTTAACATAATGGGCCATTTCT
The DNA here is from genome assembly GCA_046484055.1 of Candidatus Woesearchaeota archaeon. Classification (GTDB taxonomy): domain Archaea; phylum Nanobdellota; class Nanobdellia; order Woesearchaeales; family UBA12501; genus JAWOBY01. The sequence continues at coordinate 3,993 of JAWOBY010000055.1, forward strand.
CTCTCACCCATATCAGGAGACATAACATAATCTTTGACCCTTTTCTTCAGCTCATCAAGCCTCTCTTTTGCCCCTTTCATGTCAGGAATTCCATTTTCTGCCAGGCTTTCCAGTATGTTTTCCTGTTGTTCAGCACTCACTGTCTCATCATATACCCTGACCAATTCTCTGCTGAAATCCTCTCTTTCATCCCTGTCAATCCCCTTCATCGCATAGTCAAACACTGCGCTGAAGAACAGCTTTGAGCTTTCAGTGGAATCAGGAGAGGGATTGTCTCTTATCTCTCTTTTCAGGCTGAGAAGATGCCTTAAATCATCCTCTGATACAGAATAATCCTCCTGCTGGCTCAGATACTCCCTGAGGTCATCTGTTCCCTTAAAAGAGTCCTCCTGCAGGCCATCATGCCCAGGAGATTCCTTAAACTCATCCAATATCTCTGTGAGGCTTTTCATGTATTCAAAAAAGCGTTTCTCATATATAAATTTTTTGTTATATTACTACTTTATAGTGACTATAAAAATCCTTCCCTGCTCTTGCACAACTTTTATATAGGGCGCCGGTCTCGGCTGTCTCATGTGCGGCATAATAGGTTATATAGGCCACAAGCAGGCTTATGAGGTGCTTCTGAACGGCCTGAAAAGGCTTGAGTACAGGGGCTATGACTCAGCAGGCATCGCAGTGCTGGACAGTAAAAACAAAAGGATAGAGCTCAGCAAGGCTGTGGGAAGAGTCGAGAAGCTCAGAGGAAAGGAGCTGGAGGGCACAGCGGGCCTGGGCCACACGCGATGGGCAACGCATGGAAAGCCCACCCTGGAGAATGCACACCCCCACACTGACTGCACAGGAGACATAGTGATAGTCCATAACGGCATAATAGAGAATTTCCTTGAGCTGAAGCAGAAGCTCAGGAACCATAACTTCTCCTCAGAGACTGACTCTGAAGTACTGGCCCACCTTATAGAGCAGAACTACAACGGAGACCTGAAGCAGGCGGTTGATGACGCGCTGAAAGAGGTCTATGGCACATACGCGCTGTGCGTCATGCACTCAAAGAAGAAAGAGATTGTCGTGGCAAGGAACGGAAGCCCTCTTGTTCTGGGAATAGGAGATAATGAGAGCATCATAGCCAGCGATGTATCCGCGATAGTGGAGCACACAAAGAAGATTGTGTATCTTGAGGACTTTGAGACCGCTGTGATAAGAGAGGACAGCTTTGAGGTCTTTGACAAGAAAGGGGAGAGGATCGGGAAGGATATAAAGACCATAAACTGGGATGTTGCGCAGGCTGAGAAGCAGGGCTACCGCCACTTCATGCTCAAGGAGATAAACGAGCAGCCCGATGTGATAAGGAACACACTCAATGCAGAGATACCTGACCTTAAGAAAGGCAGCGGCCATGATCACAGGAACAATTACAGGAACATATTCATAGTGGCGTGCGGAACGGCGTGGCACGCCGGCTGCGTAGGAAAATACATCATAGAAAAGCACTCAGGAATCCCTGTTATTGTTGACTTTGCCTCAGAGTTCAGGTACCGCAGCCCGATCATAGGGGAGGATGACCTCTTCATAGCTATATCACAGTCAGGGGAGACAGCAGACACACTCGCAGCCCTTAGGCTGGCAAAAGAGAAAGGAGCAAGGACTCTCGGGATAATAAATGTGATGAATTCCACTATAGCAAGGGAATGCGATGATGTCATCTATACAAGAGCAGGGATTGAGATCGGTGTCGCATCAACAAAAGCATATATCTCCCAGCTCACTGTGCTTTACATGCTCGCAGAAAAGCTGAACTCAAAGCCTGTTAAGGGCCTGAAGCAGCTGCCAGAAAAGGCAAGACAGGTCATTGAAAGGAATCATGTTGAGGACATAGCGAAGAAATATTTCAGAGTCTATAATTTCCTGTTCATAGGGAGGAACCTCAATTACCCCACAGCTCTTGAGGGAGCCCTCAAGCTGAAAGAGATATCATACATACACGCAGAGGGGTACAGCGCAGGGGAGATGAAGCACGGCCCGATCGCGCTTGTCACAGACCAGGTACCAACTGTTGCCATAGCCCCAAGAGATTCAGTGTATTCAAAGACAGTGAGCAACATGCAGGAGATAAAGGCAAGGAACGGCAGGATAATAGCTGTTGCAACAGAGAATGATAAGGAGATAAGGAATTATGCTGATGACATAATATATATCCCTGATACAGAGGAGATTCTCACCCCTGTTCTTGCTGTGATACCATTGCAGCTGCTGGCCTACCACATTGCTGACATGCGGGACTGCGACATTGACAAGCCGAGGAATCTGGCTAAGAGTGTTACAGTGGAGTGAATATCTCTCTGCTTGAGAAACAATGAATCATATATTAGAATTATCATGATTTCCATTTGCTGGATTTCCTGTACGATTCAACTGTCTTACATATCAGATCATCTTTCCCATCGATGATTCTCCCGAGTCTTCTGAGCGAATCATCCCTGAAATGGTCCCATTCTGTGAGGGATGACACATAATCATCAATATAAGCTTCCTTGCGAAACAGAGAGGCTGGCCTGTTATGACATAACCAGGGACTTTGACGCGCATATGATAACAAGATTCAGGAACAGGCGCGGCCTTGACGCTTTCCTCAAGAAGATACAGACCTATGAGTTCGTGGAGAGGACAAAGACAGATATTGTGCTGAATGTTGTGAAGGAGGAGCAGAACAGGCTGGCATGAAGATTGAATGCCGGAAGACGGCAGGCAGGAGATCACCATGCATTTTTCCTGAGGAGCATGGCAGTCACGAGGAAATACACAGAGACAATGATGATCAGATAACTAAGGTAATCAAGAAACACCGTTTCTGAGAAGACAAGAAGCGCCAGGCCGGCGATGAAAAGAATGAAAAACTTGACGAGATGTATCTCCATTTTATAGATTCCCTCCGCTTATTCTTCAGTCCCCCTCAAACTCGCACTGCGCATACATTTTGTAGCCTGCTTTCTTGAGCTTTTTGCTGCCTCCGATATCAGGCAGATCAACAATAAATGCGCACTCGATCACCTTCCCCCCTAGCTTCTCGACAAGCCTGCACGCAGCAAGCGCTGTACCTCCTGTCGCTATGAGGTCATCCACAACAAGCGCTTTCTGGCCTTCAGGTATCGCATCCCTGTGTATCTCTACAATATCTGTGCCGTACTCAAGCTCATACTCCACAGACTCGGTCTCATGGGGGAGCTTTCCCTTCTTCCTCACAGGTACAAAGCCCTTCCCGAGAAGATAAGCCAGAGCCCCCCCTAGTATGAACCCTCTTGAGTCAATGCCCACAATGACATCGATATCCGCGTCCTTGTATCTCTCCACAAAATCATCGACCACGAGCCTGAACCCCACTGGGTCCTTCAGCAGTGTGGTTATGTCCCTGAACATTATGCCCTTCTTGGGCCAGTGGGGCACTGTACGGATCCTTGATTTTATGGGCATAATATCATCTCCCATCTGTATTCCTGTGGATTGTTGCTAGATGCATGCGGGCCATAAAACGAACTATGAAGACTCAATTCAGTATTCATCCTCCTGCATAACTCCTCAATGGGGATTTCGCCGGTATCATACTGCACCAAGGGCGTTCCTGCAACAGAATTCTTTATTATCTCTGCTGCATCCCTTGCCTCAAATTCAACAGACCTGCCTTTACGCTGAGCATCCCTCACTTTCCTGTAGAGATCGCTGAATGGCTTATACTTATCAAGAATAACATCAACTGTTTCTCCCCCTGATTCTAGCAGGGCATGATAATCATATCCTCTGCCCAAAATCTTTGATACCCTGTACCTTTCTCCGGGAGATGTATTATCAAACAGCTCATTTTTCTCCAGAAGAGGAACATGACCAGGATTAAGTCTCATTGTTAATTCTCTTAATGGTTTGCATAAGCCCATATCATAAACCTCTCATCTCACTTTAGGTATCGCATTCATCAGCAGGTCCTTGACTTTCTCCACATTCTTCCCGAATATCTCAAGCACCGCCTCCCAGGTGACAGGCTCCTCATCATCCTTCCAGCAGTCGTAATCGGTTGACATCGCTATTGCGGCATAAGGTATGCCCGCTTCATTGGCCAGGATCACCTCCGGCGCTATGCTCATGTTCACCACATCAGCGCCCCACTGCCTGAACATGTGGCTTTCTGCCTTTGTCGAGAATCTCGGGCCCTCAATCGTGATGACTGTGCCTTTGCTGTGATGTTTTATGCCTTTCTCTTCTGCTGTCCTCAGCAGCGCGTCCCTCATCCTGCTGTTGAATGGCTCTGCCATCGGACAATGGACCATCTTGCCCGGCTGGAATTCCTCATGGAATGTTATCGGCCTGTGCCTTGTGAAATCAATAAACTGGTCCAGAATGACGAAATCACCTCTTCCGATCCCCTCCCTAAGGCTTCCGCACGCAGTCGTAGCCAGAATATGCGTGCATCCGGCTTCCTTCAAAGCGTGGATGTTGGCCCTGAAATTGACCTGAGTGGGAGGGATTGTATGCTGTCTGCCGTGCCTTGCGAGAAGCACAACATCAACACCCTCAATCCTGCCTGTCCTCAGCGAAGAGGAGGGTTCCCCATAAGGGGTGTCCACTTCTATGTCCTTCGCGTCCTTTAGAATGTCAGGATCATCAAGACCTGAACCGCCGATTATTCCTATTTTTATTATGAAACACCCCCTGAACCAGCCCATCAATCAGGCTTATGAGGATATGTAAAATCAGGTTGGTTTATATATTTTTTGCCGGAAAACTTTATAAATCTGCCTTTTTCCCACATGAACAAGGTCAAAAAAGAGGTTCTGAGATAGTTTGGTTTATTTTAGGGTTTAGTTTAGTTGAAGGAGGTTCCTTCATGGATGACACCAATTTGGCTGAGAGGGTAAAAAAGCATGGGTTCGCAGCGGTTGTGGAGGTAGCTGCAGGAATGCCCCGCAGGGATAATTTCTACAGGGATCTCTCTGACAGGAAAGACCAGTGCATGAGAGGAAAAAGAAACATTGAGAGGATCACAGGCCATAAGTATGAGGTGGCTGCAGGATTCGCCTTCTACTCCCGGAATGCCCGCGGTGAACATAACGATGACAAGATCAGTCCGGGAGAGCTTGATTTCGTGATGCGGCTGCGCATCTATGACAGGAAAATGCTGTGGGATGCCTATGACAGGATGATGGATGAATCTCCCATAGGGAGGAAAGAAAGGACTCTCGCAAATATGCTGTATGTGAGCAGGAGATCCATAAACCTTGTGGCCCTGCAGGAGAAATCAGGAAAGGAGAAAGAAGACGCGATGGAGATGATGAGGCTTCCCAAGGATTATTTTGAGGGGCCGCTGGACACGATAAGAGGGCTTGCGGCTGAAAGCTATGTCAGGCTGCTTTTTGAGGAAAAGATAGGGAAGTGCGACATAACATCAAGACTGCATTTCACCAAAGATGATTCTTCACTGGAGGAGGGGTTCAAGATCTACGATACCGACCTTGTGATCTCGTGCGGGAAGGATGATTTTTACAATGCGATCCAGAATATCAGTGAGAGCAGAAAGGCAAGGGTGGTGAGATAATAAGCACACAGCAATCATTCCTAAGTGAAGATGATAATGGCCGGGAAGAGGCCATCAGCAGGAAAAAAGCCGGGCTCAACTCGCTCTACATCACAGCAAAGGCCCTCCTGAATGCCGGAGCGGATGAATCTGATGTCGGGAAGCTCTACACAAAGATAGTCCTGGAAGCTCCCCAGGAATATTCGCTCAGGGGCCATGAGAATGTGTCCACACCATTCTCCAAGCAGAGGAGGAAGCTGTTCCAGGAATACTCAAGGGTGGAGATGTCCTACGCGCTTTTTGATGTTGAGAACATAGGGATGGATTTATCAGAGCTGATTGGGGGAATAAAGGAAACAGTGGCATTCAGTCCGGGCCGTGAATACGGAGCGTATATGTGCATGGAGAACATTGTGCTGGGGGTGCTGGAGAGCGAGGGGTATTCAGATGAGACTTTCGCAAGGATAGGGAAAGCTGTGATTTCAGGAGCGGAAAAATTCGAGAACAAGAGGAAAAAGTGGAGCAGCGACCCAAAGCACAAGCTTTTTGCCGAATTCACCCTGGTGAAGAATTCGCTGGAGAATGTGATCTCTCCGCAGGAGGAGCTTGGGACAGAGAAAGAAGAGATAAGGGAGGGGGAATATGGATTCAGGATTGAGATTTAATGGTCATTTTGACAGAGACTTTGACAAATGCTTTGTGACGGACACGAACCTTTACCTGCTTGATCCTTCCGCGCTTGAGGCGTTCAGTGACAACAATGGGAACAGGCATGTCAATGTGATACCTCAGGTCGTCATAAACGAACTGGACAGGAAGAAGGATGATAAGAACGAGGAGATAAGGACAAACGCCAGGACCACCCTGAGACAGATAATGGAACACAGTTCGGACGGCTTTGTGGGGGACGGCATGATCCAGGTGGACAAGAACTACTTCCTGAAGATCGAGAGGAATATAGACCAGAAAGTCGAAGAGAGATACAGGGATGTGCTGGGCAATGATCCTGACGACCAGATACTCAAGATAGCTTTGAGCCTGAAGAACGGCGGGGAGTCCAATCTCGAGTTGGTGACCAATGACACAGGCATGCTCATCAAGGCCATGGGCCTCGGATTTGAGAAGGGAGAGTTCGGCAAATGGAGAGGGATAAGGCCTGTGCAGAGGTCAGAAGATATCTATAAGGGGTGGCAGATTATACAATCGAATGATCCTAAACTCGCCAGCAGCTTCCACAGGAATAATTATCTTAAGGCAGGATTCCTTGAGAAATTGTTAGGGAGGGATCCTTACCCTAATGAGTATTTCTGCATCGACAAATCAGTATTAGTGAGATATGAGCATAAGCAGGGAAGGCTTGTGCCCATCTATGACCCTGATAACAAGAAACCATTCAATGGGATAACATCCAAGAACCTGCAGCAGAAATTCGCGATAGACGCCCTTATGAATCCTGACATAGTGCAGGTCAATCTCATAGGCCCCGCAGGGTCCGGCAAGACCATGCTGGCGACCACCACAGGTCTTTATAATACCATGGAGGACCATAGCCCGTACGATAAGCTGATAGCTATCCGTCCTCTCATAGCTTCAGGAAGAGAGCTGGGTTATTTTAAGGGTCAGAAGGAGGACAAGATAATGCCATGGGTGGGCCCTTTCACAGACAATATAGAGATGAGCATGGAAGAGAAAAGGAAGAAGAAAAGAGGGAATAACGGAAGGCATAACGAGGAGAAAGACATCTCTTACGGGCAGGTTGAGCATCTTATGGAAAGGGAGTTGGTGGAATTCGAAGCCATGGGTTACATAAAAGGGAGGACATTCAAGAACAAATGGGTGGTAATAGATGAGGCGGAGGACATGACCCCGAACCAGGGCGAGCTCGCGTGCGGGAGGATAGGCGAAGATTCCAAGATAGTATTCACAGGAGATCTTGGGCAGATACACAATAAAGTGCTTGATGATCTAACCAACGGCCTGGTTGTCGCTTCTGAAACAATGAAGGAGTCTCCTTATTCAGCCACCATTGGCCTTCCTAAAATTGAGAGGAGCGGTTACGCGGAAGATGCAATAGGAAGATTCAATGAGAGGAAATCAAAGTACAGGAGATAGGTCAGTCTTGAAAATTTCGACCTAAAGGGGGGCATTAGACCCATCGGGATTTCCTGCCCAGTCAAAATTTTCAATGAGGATACAATAATAATTCAGGAACAAGCCTGCAGAAATAAACCATTAGAACATGCTGTCGTGCATTCAGCTATGATTTGTGCATCCAGTTATGATTTCAGCTTTGACCTCACCGCCTTCTCAGAAAGTATATCAGAATTCCCTGTCCTGTCCTCGATGATTATCTTGCACTTGTCCTGGCCCCACATTATCCGATTGACCTTTTTGAGGAGTTTCCTGGCCTTCTTCTTGTCGTCGTCGCTCTCCGCGTTCTCTTTCGCTGTGTCAAGGGCGTGCTTCACTCTCTTCAGGAGGCCTTCCACATTGGTTATGTAGCCGTTCGCGTTAGGCCCTCCTTCAATGGTCGTTATGTGAGGTATCTTTATGGTGCCTTCCCCTGATCTTATTATCCTTATGTTCATGTCATCCTCGCCTGAGACCTCAAGAGTGCATCTGCAGGGGTCTTTCTGCTCAGCGAACTCCACATCCGCCTTGTGATATTTGCAGCTGGAGCAGCTCATAGAGAAGGCGTATATGAGGACATCCCTGCCTCCGAAAGGGATGTACCTGTCCATCTCTGTGAGGGTGCATGTGTTCTCGTGGCAGACAGGACATTCCTGACCGCCCAGAGTATTGACCTCACCCTCTTTGATATTCTTTGCTTTATTATTCTCTTTTCCTGCTTTATCATTCTCCTTTCCTTTATCATTATCCGCCGCAGAATTCTGCCGGGTCTGTTGGGAGTCTTCCTTTTCAGGCATACAGAAATGTCATGCGCTAAAATTTATAAATTTTGTGATTGGGAATCATCAGAAGCTGACAAGCGCTCAGCAGAAGGCAAGAAACAGTATTATGAGATGATCAGATGATGATAAGGGGGATAATCGGAGAATGATAGGGTGGTGATGAGGGGATGATCAGGTGATTATCAGGATGATCAGTTCAGGGCATCAAATCAAGAGATTGAAATAAGGGGACCAAAATCAAAGCAGCTGGGCCTGGAATGCAGACATGGGAAAAATCAAAAATCCTCAGGATTCACGTCCTTGACATCCTTCTTCTTCTCCCTGTGTATCTGTGCGAATGAGGGTGTTATGCAGAGCCAGTCATCGCCGAATCCTGCTATGTCCCCGTCAAGAGCATCGCATGTCTTCTTTAGCTTGTTTATTGACCTCTTCAACTCGACAAGGTCCTGCTCCTTGAGCGGCTTTATGTTCACGAGCGCGATAGTGTAGCCTTCCCTCAGTATGTCAAGGATCGGCTTGGTGTCCGCAAAATCCTGCAGCACGAAAGGCCTCACTGAAACCTTTGCCTGTGAATCATCACTGGATTCCTCGCTGTCCAGCTCAAGATAATTATCACCCGAGTCCTCCATCATATCAACATCCTCAGAAGTACCGGAAAACCTTTCTTTTATCCTGTCGAAAAACGCCATATTTAGCCCCTCCATTCAGATTATTCTGATTTGCTCTGACTCATATTAACCTATATTGCTTAAAGGTCGCCCCCTTAAAGCCAATCCTTCCTGAAGATGGTTTATATACAAATATATAAAGCTTTCGTTTGATTGCTTTCTTGTTGATAGTAACAGAAAAGGGCCACAAAAGGAACAAGAGGCTTTTATCGATAAATTTAAAAATGGAGATTGTATTTGTATGGTTCATAAGCGCCTATGTGCCGCAGAGCAAGCTTTAGCGGCGCCGGCAGGTTGTGTGGGCGCGGATATGGGATTCAATGAACCCCTTATGACCATCCCTAAAAGAGGTGCAGAATGATTTTTTGGATTCTGGTAATCGCGGCATTCATTGTCTTTTTTGCATTAGTGTTCGCGGTGCTAAAGAGCATTTGGAAGGCATTTGTCCTTGCAGTGGGAATCCTGTTCATAGTGTTCTCAGTCACAGCAGTCCTGGCGATACTTGATGCCAGGGAATTCGGCCGGCAGATACAAAGCTCGCCCCATCTCTTCCTGCTTGAGGAGGATGGAAGGCCTCTGGCAGCTATGGAGGATGTCATGAGCAAAAGAGGCGCCTCAGTACCCACAGAAGAGGAATTCTCTGAGTACAGCAGACTCTACAGTGAAGGGGATTATGAAGGGCTTTTGGAGGATAATTACAGGGTTTTCGTGGTCAGCACATCGGCTTTTGATGACCTGCCATCAGGGTCTTTCGGGGAATCTGACAGTTTCGGGAAACCCGCTATAATGGAGATGCTCAGGTCGGACAATGCTGTGGATGTATTCATCGATAAGACCATCGAAGAATCAAAAGCGCCCAAGGAGCAGATTCCCCTGATAAGGGATAAGCTTGAGGATGAAGCCCCTGAAGAGGCAAAGCTGAGATCCTCCCTTTTTTCACTATTGCTTCAGGCCTCGCTTGAGGATGCCGGACCGATGTATATTCTGGAGGAGTACAAGGAGGGCACGATAAGCATATATCCCGAGACCATGCTTTTCAGGTTCCTGAACTATATGCCCTCCTCGGTTTTGGATAAGGCAGCCGAAACAGCCAATAAGGAGGGTAAAGACTGAAAAATGGATGAACATCCCGTACAGGGAGTGGGCAGGCCAGTTCGGATCCCGATAGCTTACCTGCTCATCTTGACGATTTTGGTGTGCGTCACAGCGCCTGATTCAAATGCTGAATCCAGGGACATAACCGGCAATTTCTTTACAGGAGAGACCTTCGAGCTCAATGATAGGATAGGGATGATCAATATCAATTCATACAGCGAGGTGATCATAGACTATGACGGGGACATAATAGTTGTCAGGAACGGGAGCTGTGAGAGGGAGATAAACCATGATTACTGCGTGGATTCCATAGTGTATGACACTGCCCAAGAGAAGAAGAGAGCGAGTATAGATATAAATTACCTTGGCCCTGAAATCGAGCTCAACAGGAAGGTGAATGATTCAAAACCCCTGATAGATGAGGGAGTCATGGTCACCGCTGAGATAGAAAACACAGGGAACACCAGCGCGGACAATGTCACATATATCGATATATACCCTCCTGAGATAGAAGTGATGGATGTTAAGGAGGGGTACGCAGACATAAAGCCTATGAATAGATGGAGCAACGAAAACTCATCCTGGCAGAACATGACGATGGTTTTCTGGCAGGGGGAGGTCAAAAGCGATGAGAAGAAAGAGATCGAGTACACTATAAAGCCGGTGGATTATGTGGACAGCGACTTCACGGCAAGAATAATCTATGATGATGGTTATGAAGTGATTGAGAAGAAATCGCCCTCATTCTCAATGAGCACAGAATCATTCTTTGAGATCTCAAAGAAGTTCGCCCCTCTTGATTATACTGTCTCTGCAGGCTATTCCTCAGTCGTTACCGGCGAGAATGAGGGGGATATAGAGGTGGGGGAGGAGGCGCTTTTCATACTTGAGATGATCAATGAGGACCCGAAGAACCGGTCAATAAACATAAGCTATATTGATTTTTACATCGATGACAACCTTGAATACAAGAGGCCTGCCTCATTCAGGGTTTACACCAACACCAGCAACCCCAATGAGTCCTACACCCCCGGCGTGCACAGGCTGAGGAAGATTGATGATAACCTTTACAGGTGGAGCGGTTTCATAGGCCCCGAGGATTTCATAATCGCACTGAAGGTTGAGGGAGTGAGGGAAGGGACAGGAAGGATATCAACTGATGCCCGAATCACCCATTTCGCGGAGAAGGAAGAGCACTATTATGAAAAGCTTTACGAGGAAAGTTACAGCGGATATCAGGATATCAGGGTCAACTTCAACAGCCCTGAGATAAAGACGAACATGGAGGGTGACCAGACTTTTGAGTCGGGACAGAAGGTCTATTTCACCGCCTACATGCAGAACCCAAATGAGTATGTCAATATAACAGACATGAGGGTCAGGATTGACACCCCATGGGATGAGAAGGAGTTCGATGTAAGCAATCTCAGGAAGACAGAGTATATAAACTTCTTTGACGGTTTCATCACAATGCCCGAGACAGACGGGGTCACAGAGGAAAGGATAAGAATAGATGTGGAATACGAGACTGAGTACGGGGACAATTATTCAGAAAGTCTTGACGAGACAATAAGAGTGGTCCCGCACACGCCCATAAGCATAAAACATTCTGTCTCCCCTTCATCAGGCAGTCTTCCCGAAGGATTCATAGTGGAAAACGGGGAATCGAGCGTGACACTCACACTGACAAACATAGGAGAGAGGCGGCTTGAACATATCAACATAACTGAAGAAGTGAGTCCGGAGATCAAGGAAAGCCCTAACATGACAAGGGATATTGACATGGAAAAAGGGACCACAAGGGACATACTAAAGTACAGGATAAACCCTCCTGACGTGAAAGAGACCGGAGAGTACATGATAAAGACCTATGTTGATTACAACGCGGGGAACGAGACTTACCACATCATGAAGACAACAAAGATAAAGGTGGAGCCCAAGGATCTTTCCATAAGCGTCAAAAAGACGCCTGAAGGGCAAACATTCACAAGAGGTGTGCCTTTCAGTGTGGATTACATGCTGGAGAATGATGCAGGAGAGGCGCTGGAGAATATCACTATCATATTCCCCCTTGATGAGGACTTTGAGATGATAGGCAACAGAAGATACACAATAAAGGAGATGGGAGCTGGTGAGACGATGACAGTGAGCGGTGAGGAAACGCTAATGCCCAAGATAAACGGCACCTCACTGGAGATGAGGGAGACAGAGGTGGTGTTCCACGATAAGTACGGCAATGAATTCCGCAGCAACTCAACAACACAGAAGATCAATATAATCTACAAGCCCCTCCAGTCCCCTGCCCTCGATATCGAGAGGAACATATCAAGAGAAACTGTTAACCGTTCCGAAAGTTTCAATGTGAGGACGACAGTGAGGAACATAGGAAAGGAGGAGGTTGAGGCTGAAGTCCATGATCTGGGGAGGGACTGGAGCATCAGACTGGCTCCCGGCAGGGAAAAGACATTCAATTTCGGATACAGCGAGGAGAGGACAGGGCATGTGAATCTTCAGCCCGCAATCGCTGAATATGAATATGAGGGCAAGACCTATTATTCCTCCTCAAACGCGAATGGCCTGATCGTTATGGGAAAAAGCGAGGAGGAAGAGGAGGACAAGAAGAAGGAAGAGGGGATAGAAGAGCAGAAAAAAGATGATATTGAGAATATGACAGGGGAAGAGGAAGAGAAGAAGGAGGATAGCCCCTACATGAAATACATTTATCTGGCGATATTCATAATCATCATATGCATAATAATCTTCTCAGTCATCAGCATAAGGCCGAAGAGAAAACAGTTCGAGTTTTTGAAGGAATGATGACAGGGAGATGCTGGGTGTTCCTGCCTAGGATCTGCGGCAGAACAACCCAAAAATATAAAAACAAAGAAAGGACAGGCACAGCAACAGAAACCCCAAGGGGTTGAGATACAGCAAGCGGACAGCTACAAAACAAAAGAGGTTGATTCATGGGAATAATGGACAAACTGATGTTCTGGAAGAAGGAGCCTGACCTTGGTGATGCAGGGAAAGGGCTTGAGGATCTTGGAGGGGGGCCAGGCAGCGATTCACAATCAGACATGGGAGGCAATGACCCTTACGGAAGCGCCGGAGTGCAGGGTGCAGGCGGGCAACCGGGAAGCCAGGGAGGACCCTCACCGCAGGGGATGGAAACCGGCTACGGGATGGGAAAGGATGATCTCGGATTAGGGCAGGATCCCACCGCAGGCCTGGGAGGTACATCAGAGATACCATCAAACCTGCCTGACAGCTCAGCGCAGATAGGAGGAGGACAGGCAGGAGGCCAGGGGGCCCAGCAGGCACAGGGGCAGCAGGCGCCCCAGGGAGCAGGGCAACAACAGGGAGGCATGAGGTCCGCGCCCCTTGAGAGGAAACCGGTACATTATCAGGAAATACCGCAGTCCCAGCAGGGGAGCCAAGGAGGAGGATATGGCTCGCAGGGGGGCCAGGGACAGGGCCACCAGCGCGATGTGTCAAAGGATCTTGAGGTCATCTCTTCAAAGCTTGACAGCATAAAATCCATGCTTGACATGATCAACCACCGTCTTGACGGGCTGGAGAGGCAGCAGAACAAGAGGGGAAGGATGGAATGGTGAGTGGGATGGAAGCCGCCCGCCCTTCAAGGGTTTTTGAATCCGAATACTGATGTATTGATTTTGAAGGGGATTAATGGCCGGCATCACATAAGCAAATTATTTAAATAAGGCCTTTCTTGAATCCAATCATGGAAAGGATCAGCAGGGCCCACAAATTCATTTCTATAGTGTCTGTCATTTTCATCCTTGACCAGCTCACCAAGCGCCTTGCAGAAAAATCAAAGATCAGCGTAAACCTCATTGAAGGCGTGCTTTCTCTGGATTTCAAAACAAACACAGGAGGGGGGTTCGGGATACTTGAAGGCCGCGTGCTTATACTTGCGGTGATCACTATCATAGTACTGGCAGCCATACTGTATTATTTCAGGAGAACACCATCAGAGATGGTGCCTTTCACTGCCCTTGTTTTTGGAGGCGCGCTGGGGAATCTCATCGACAGGCTGATATTGGGTCATGTGGTGGATTTCATAGACATAAGTTTCTGGCCCACATTCAACATCGCTGACATAGCGATAACAACAGGGATTTTAGGCCTGATCTATTTCATATGGAAGAAGTGATGCCATACGAACCGTAATTGAGAGATAAACATGATATGGACCGGATAGGCTGGGCCAGCGGCTGAAGCGGATAAGAATGAAACAAACATGAAACAAGCTGAGACTGAACCGGTTAAGATATGAGATCTCATTCCTTATCTTCAAAGAGCATGCTGTATATCTCCCTCTTTGTAAGTTCCAGATGGTCCTCCTTGTTCCGGCCATTGAAGCAGAAATCACTGAAGGCAGCATTTGGTATCTGTACGCCTCCCGCTCCATCCTTGCCGCCGTACCTTGCTCCCTCAATATGGCCGAAGCGCTCCTTCAGGAAGTCTGACATTTCAAGTGTGGGGCTTTTGCTACGGACTGTTATGTCATATATCTCCGGCTGTATGCCCACCACCACTGCTGTCTGGGTGCATTCCTCCATCAGGAGTTGATCTGCCGCTACAGCCAGCGCATCGTGCTCTTCCGGTGTTATATAATCAGCCATCGCGACAGTCATCCCGTTCCTTGTCTCCCTGCTGACCATCGCCCTGCCCTGTATGGATATCCATCTTGAGGGCCACTGGGGGTTCTCTATCTCATCTATATCCTTTACATCTATGAAGTCAGAGAGGTATGAGTGGGCCTTGTGATCGAGCTGTTTTGAGTTCTTTATGAGATACTTGGTATCGGACCTTATCCCGAGCATCAGCCCTGCGGCAGTCCTGGTGAAATCATCCTCCATTTTGAGGTCATCCATCAGCCCGTTCATGAAGTAATCAGTGATTATTGAACATGATGCGCCCACAACCCTTCTGTCCAAATGCCTTAGGTTTCCGTTCATCCCTTCAGGAAGGGCCTCATTCACATCATGATGGTCCACGATGCAGACCACCCTCTCGTAGGACATCCTGCCGTTGCTGAACCACTGCGAAGTCTTGCCTGAATGGTCAACGAATATAAAGTTATCATAATCATCAGGAGAAGGTGAGCCGTTATTATAGCATCGCATCTGGATGTCAAGCTTCTTCTTCATAAGAATATTCATGGGATGGCTGAGCCTGCTGTAATGAGTTATATCCATCTCAAGCTCTGGGTTAACTATGCTGCAGATGTGCTGGATGGCCATTGCCGCCCCCATCGCGTCAGGATCAGGCGTCCTCTGCAGCTCTATGGCTGTCCTGCCCTCCAGCCCTTCAAGCATCTCCACCAGGGAGGCGTATTTCTGCTTTTGCAGGTTTCCTGTCTGATTCCCTGTCATAGGAGGCGGCTTCACGCTCAGGTGATATATAAATATTTCCAAAAGAATACTACTGTGGAGTGTATATTTCTGTAGAGAGTATGGAGGGCATGGAGAATATTACTGTTTGGCCCATATATAGTTACGCCCCATACTGTTGATATAACAAATATTAAACTCCATATCCGGAATTATCGCGGCAATTTCGCACCCGGAACTGCCTCCAGAACTCAGATTTCATAATTTTCAGTTTTCAGAACTCTTCCGCATCCTCAAGGCCCTTCAGCTTGCCGTGATTCTTCAGCCAGCTGACCTGTATCGGCCTATATTTTATGACTATGTCCCCCTTGCCGTCATCATATTCCCACGGCTCAGAGATGACTATGTCGCCTTCCCTCACCCAGAGCCTTCTCTTCAGCCTGCCGGGAATCCTGCATACCCTCTTTTTCCCGTCAAGGCATCTCACATACATCCTGCTGCCGCCGAGGCGCTGCTCCACGACACCAAGGACCTCGCGGCCCCGGGGAAGCCTTATCCTCTGTATCTCCTGCTGTAGCTTCTCCTGCTTGGCCTGCTCTTCTTTCTTCTTGCTCATAGTACCCTCAAAAAAAGAGCTGTTTATAAGGTTTTTGGTGGTCTTGCAGGCTCAAAGCAGAAAAAGTTAATCACTTTTTCCACTGTTTCATCCTTTCTGTTTTTATTCCTTGTCCTCAATCTCCTTCTTCATCTCTTCAAGGAAATCCGCAGAATTCTTCTCGCCGTGCACCTTGTTGTCCCTTGTCCTGACATTTACTGTGCCGTTCTTGACCTCATTGTCCCCTACCACAAGAATGTAATTTATCTGCTGGACCTGCGCGTCATGAACTTTTTTGGGTGTTGATTCTGACCTGTAGTCCGTCTCAATCCTTATGCCCGCATCCTCATACTCCTTTTTTA
>JAWOBY010000088.1:0-17009 GCA_046484055.1 Candidatus Woesearchaeota archaeon
GATCTCACGGTTGGCCAGCAGCCCGGCGTTCGCCCTCGCGCTGTACCACTTCTTGTTGCAGCGGCGAAAAAAAACACCGCGGTGAATGTGCGACCGTCTCCCGGTCTCCGTACGGACATCCCGCTCTTTCCTGCCGGTTATTTCAACCAGAAGGCAGAGAGGCTTAAGCTGATCGCAAAGTATTTCTCAAATCATTTCAATGACAGGACAATCCCATCCCGCGATGAGCTTCTTGCTGTGAAGGGCATAGGCCCTGAGACAGCAGACTCAATTCTTTTGTATGCCTTTGGCCGGCCTTATTTTGTTGTTGATGCTTACACAAGGAGGATATTCTCAAGGCTCGGCCTTATAAAAAAAGACGCCCCTTATGATGAGATACAGGAGCTGTTCATGAAAGGCCTGGAGAATGTGAAAGCTGAAGAGAAAGTTGATGTGTTCAAGGAATACCACGCTTTGATTGTTGAGCACGCTAAGAGGCACTGTGGGGCAAAGCCTGTGTGTAGGGGTTGTGTTTTGGGAAAAGAATGTGAAAAGAAGACTTAAGTAAGCTCTTTAGTCTTCCTGAAGCTTATCCCAAGCTCATCAAGCATCGCAGTGATTCTTTCCTTCCCTGCGGGGAGGCCTTTCCAGTCCAGAACCACCATGACATCCTGTCCTCTCTCAGCATTATTCTCGGATGTCCTTTCAATGGCCTGTCTTATCATGTCCCTGTCCAGGCTTTCAACTGCGTATTTCGGGCAGACATGGCCTACAGCATAATCCTTTCTCCTGATTATCTTGCTGAACTCTGGTGTGTGGTGCATGCCTCCTATCCCGAATATCGCCCTGCAGGGAGTTGGCTTTTCACGGATGAGTGATATGATTGTCCTGGCGATAATCCTGCCGGCTTCAGGATCCCTCCACTCAGGATCTTTGCTCCCTATCTCAATGAACATGGATGGGGTCTCGACATAAGGGCCGTGATGCGTGCATTCCTGTATGACACTGAACTTATCCCCTTCCTGCCCTGAGAGCTGCTCGTTCAGCTCGTCCAGCTTCAGCAGCGCTGCCCTCAGATAAGAGGCAGGAGCGATACAGAGTTGTCTTTCCCTCCCTCCAAGGTCAGCTCTGCCCCAGTTCCCCTGCACATGGACAGACAACGACCTTATGCCGGACTCAGCAGCGTGTTTTGTGGCGAAAATGAGGAGATCCGGCCTGAAACCTGTTTCTGATATCCTTTCATCTATGTTCTCGCACTTTACAGAATCAGTATCCGTAGTGTAAAGCCTCGCCTCTCGCGCTTCCTCCTCTCCCGGACCGCTATCGCCCTGCCGCTCTGCATCGCGGAAAACATATACTTTGTGGCCGTCAAACTCGTCTTCTGTCTCTTCAAAGCCCTGTTCCAGCAGTTTATCCTTTATGTTCATGCCCGCTGGATCCCTTGTGGATGCGATGACAGCGATTCTCATGGGGCTGTCATCCATGATCCCTGTTTTATTAATCTTACTAAACCCAATCCTCCTTTTTTCAGGAGACCTCCATTGTCCTCCCCAGACCATGGGGTCCTGTCAAGTATTGTGTATTTGTGCCATTGAGGCCTGTGCTCGGCTTTTGCAGGCAAAAGCCTCGTTGCGCCGGGCTCGCACTTGCTTCTGTCATTGAAGGCTGACATTCCCCGTAGGGGGCGTTCCCCCTTGTCAGCCTGATCTGTTAAACAGAATGTGCTCGCAGTATTGGCGCTGACGGCCTCAATGGCACTTAACTTGACAGCACCAGACCATAGAAAACTTTATAAATGAGCCCTTTTTCTGTTAAAGCCTTGGGGGGCTGAAATAGGCTTTTTCCAAGCATTACAATCCAGACAAAAAGGTGTTTAGGAGGTATAAAATGGCAAAAGACAAAGCACACATAAACCTTGTATTCATAGGGCATGTAGACCATGGAAAGTCAACAACAGTGGGAAGGCTGATGTTCGATTCAGGAGCTATCGATGATGCCACATACAGGAAGCTCAAGGAAGAGGCAGAGAAAGTAGGCAAGGGCGGATTTGAGTTCGCTTTCGCCATGGACAAGCTCAAGGAAGAGAGAGAAAGGGGAGTCACTATAGACCTGGCCCACAAGAAGTTTGAGTCGGACAACTATTATTTCACAATAATAGATGCTCCGGGCCACAAGGATTTCGTCAAGAACATGATAACAGGCGCCAGCCAGGCTGACGCGGGAGTCCTTGTAGTTGCTGCGAATGATGGTGTGATGGCGCAGACAAAGGAGCACGTGTTCCTCGCCAGGACACTCGGTGTGGAGCAGCTGATTGTAGTGGTCAACAAGATGGACATGAAGAATTATGACCAGAAAACGTTTGAGAGCGTGAAGTCTGATGTCGAAAACCTTCTCAAGACTGTAGGATACGATCCCAGCGCGGTCCAGTTCGTCCCGGCAGCGGCATTCCCGGGAGACAATGTGGCCAAGAAATCAGAGAACATGTCATGGTATGAGGGGCCTACGGTGCTGGAGGCTGTGGACAAGCTTAAGCAGCCTGAAAAACCAGTGGATCTTCCTCTCAGGCTCTCAATACAGGATGTGTACAACATAACAGGGATTGGTGTTGTGCCTGTGGGAAGAGTGGAGACAGGAGTCATGAAAATAGGGGACAAGGTCATCATAGTGCCTGGCAGGGAAGGAAAAGGTGTCCGAGGCGAAGTGAAGACCATAGAGATGCATCACGAGCATCTCAAGGAAGCGAATCCGGGAGACAATGTGGGGTTCAATGTCAAAGGACTGGGCAAGAAGGATATTGCCAGAGGAGATGTTCTCGGGCATGAGAGCAATCCCCCTACCGTAGCTACAGAATTCACAGCGCAGATGGTGATACTCAACCATCCTACTGTGGTCACTGTCGGCTATACCCCTGTATTCCACGTCCACACTGCGCAGGTCGCCTGCCAGGTGACAGAGATACAGAAAAAACTTAATCCGGCGACAGGGGAAGTATTGCAGGAGAACCCTGACTTCATCAAGAACGGCGATGCCGCCATAGTCAAGGTCAAGCCTGTACAGCCTCTCGTGATTGAGAAGCAGAAGGAGATACCGCAGATGTCCAGGTTCGCTATCAGGGATTCCGGCGCCACAGTCGCAGCCGGCATGTGCATAGACCTGGTAAAGAAAGAGATGTGAATCTTAATTGATTTTATTTTTTATCTTTCATCTCATGCATGGTGAACAGGGATTTATCATGCGGTAGGCGAGCGAAGGAAGGCACTGTCATCATCAGGGTAAACAAGGGATAATATGCAGAAAGCGAGAATAAAACTTGCAAGCACGGACATCACAAAGATCAACGATATCTGCGATTACATCAGGAACATCTCTGAAAAGACAGGTGTTGACATGAGAGGGCCGATACCCCTGCCTACCAAGAAGCTCAAGCTTACCACAAGAAAGTCCCCCTGCGGTGACGGCAGGGCTTCATGGGATAATTACGAGATGAGGGTCCACAAGAGGCTTGTTGATCTCGGTGTTGATGAGAGGGCATTGAGGCTGGTGATGAGGGTGCCCATACCCGAAGGCCTGAACATAGAGATTGAGATGGTTGAGGGTTAGTTGCGCTGCTTCAGGAGCAGAGTGAGTGAATGCAGCGCTTGGTGGTTTTAGTCAAGTTTTTCTAAAAAAATTGATTGTAGATGGTTGAGGGTTAGTCGCGCTGCTTCAGGAGCAGAGTGAGTGAATGCAGCGCTTGGTGGTTTTAGTCAAGTTTTTCTAAAAAAATTGATTGTAGATGGTTGAAGGATAATTCTTTACCTCTTCCTGAAAAAGAGATGATGGGTGTGAACAAAATCCAGGATGATATCCCAACAGGACCTTATCAAAAACATTAATCAAACAGGCTCTCGTTCTCTTTAGCCATATGGTAGCAGATGTTAGCGGCTATCACAAGAATGCCGGCGATGCCTATCAGTATATTGGACGCCCAAGTGAAATCTATCTGCCTTGTCTCAAGGAATATGCTCACTATTATGTAGGAGCCGCCTGTGAAAAGTATCACTGCAAGAGCCAGGCTGAGCCACGTGCACATCCTGTATTTCCTGGCTTTTTTCATGTGTAGAGCTTTGCAGAGCTCCCTTTTAAAGTTTATGAAGGTAAAGCTTATGAAAACTTATGAATAACATGGAGAGGTTTCCGGACAAGCAAAAACCTTTATAAATGAACGGGCCAATTCCCCGGAGCAGAGCGAAAATGCCGGGGTGGCACAACACAAAACGGATTTTTGCCCACTGCAAAACCTGCGTTTTGGGTGCAATCTGGTACTGCGCAAGCCTGGAATATTGCACAGCCAGCTTGTTTCCTTCGGGATACCTTATGGCCACGCCAAGAAGAGAACAGGATTGAGGCCAGAGGCCCGTAATCTGGGTTCAAATCCCAGCCCCGGCGTTTTCCATCTTATCCTCCATTTTGTTTGTCTTATATCTATTATATCCCAAATGGAGTTGATGAGAAAGTTCTCAATCTCCCCGAACAGGTACAGGAACAAGAATCTCATGGACATCTGATAAACTTTTTAAATCACTTCTTTTTTCTTCTTCATAATGCGGCTGTGATCTAGCGGTACGCAGCAGAAGATATCAGGGGATATCCTTTGCGCGCCAGATGATATCACCCTCCCAAGGGCCATGCTCCGCTCAATGAATCCAGTTGAGGGATAAGGAGCTGCCTGTAGAGAGGTGAGTACCCGGGTTCGAATCAGAAAAGGCCCAGAGAATCCGCAAGGAATCTTCAAGCCTGGGTATGCGTTGCATGCCCGCTGTCGAAAGTCCCGGCAGCCGCATACAAAATGGTTAAATTCCAGACAGGGTCGGAATTTCACCATTTTGGATGTATCAAAATCCCAGACGAGGATTGCCGAGTGGGATTTTGTACGCATTGAAAAAGTAATTTTTTCGACTTTAGTCGGAAAAATTGCTTTGAGATGCATGAAAATTTCGACTTTAGTCGGAATTTTCTACGCATGAGAATAACAATACATTGAGTCGGAAAACCGCTTTAATTCTGATCACCACAATATTAATAAAACAAGCCCCCTAATACACGCCCTATGGCCAAAGACAAAGCCCAGGTATACCTCTGGACAGGCCTTGGATGGGGAAAGACGACTTCTGCACTGGGTACTGCATTGAGGTGCGTAGGCCATGGTCTTAAGGTTGTCGTGATCCAGTTCATGAAGGGCAGGGGGGATGAGCTGGGCGAATACAGGATAAGAGGTATGTTAGGGGAGAATTATGAGATCCATCAGTTCGGCAGGAAGGATTGGGTTGATCTGGAGAACCCTGGCGAGGAGGACAAGCAGCTCGCAAGAGAAGGCCTTGAGTTCGCAAGACAGTCTGCAGAGAAGAAGCCTTTCCTGCTCTTCCTTGACGAGATAAACCTTGCAGTCGCGGCAAAGCTTCTGGATGAGGAGGAGGTTATAAGCTTTCTTGACAGTGTCCCTCCTGAGGTCCATGTATATATGACAGGAAGATACGCCCCTCCCAAACTGATCCTGAGGGCTGATTATGTCAATGAGGTCAATATGGTGAAAGGCCCAAAGAGGCTCGAAGGAGAGAAAGGTATAGATTATTGAGGTGATAACATGACTAAATACAAGGTTGAGGTCATCAAGGAGACATGCATAGGATGCGGGAGCTGCGCTTCTGTGTGCGGGGACAATTTTGAGCTCAAAGATGACGGTAAATCACATGTGAAGAATGAGGAGATAGATGATAGCGGGTTTGAATGCAGCAAGTCAGCTGCAGAAGCATGCCCTGTTCAAGCGATACACATAACAGACAAAGAGAGCGGTGAAAAGGTCATCTGAAAGTGCATTATATAAGGCCAAATACACCAAAATACCAAAATTCCGGACATAAGGATGCCATGCAGAAGAGATGCCCAATATGCGGATCCGGGAATATCAGGACAAGAAAGTACAGGGGAGCTGAATGCATCGTATGCTCTAACTGCGGCTATGACCAGTGCAGCGAGTATGACACAGCTTCGGAGGGCAGGAAATCCCAGAAACACAAAGGAAGATACACTCCCTACAAGACAGGAGGGAGCTCAAGGGCGGGAAGCCTGCAAAAGAGAATGAAGGAACAAAAAGGAGGTGAAAAAGATGCTTGAGGACTGCAACTACAACAAGGTAAGGCTGCTGCATGACCTGAGCAGGATATCATGGTATCTTGACAGGCATGCGAAAAAGGACGCTAAGGAAGGCGGCCACGAACTCTGCCACGAGATGTGCCACGAGCTGCAGCAGGACCTTGAAAAGCATATAGAAAAGCTGAAGCAGGCAGTAGTAGGCCTGGCGAAGGAGGATAAGTTCAACTGAAAGCCCACAAATTTTTTAAAGGATTGCTTTTTCTTTAGATACCATTCCATTACGGGCTCATAGCTCAGTCTGGCTAGAGCATTCGGCTCTTAACGATGAGAGAGACCGAAAGGTCGAGGGTTCAAAACACCGGAAGGCATCTTCCGGAAGTGAAAGTCCCTCTGAGCCCGTCCGGGCCCGTGGTCTAGTGGCTATACATGGTACCACAAATGACAGTGCCCTTACATGTGATGCTCAGGAAGGATCATTATCAGACCTTCTTCGCTGACCTCAGAAAGGCATTGATCGCCGGTTCAAATCCGGCCGGGCCCATTTGACAAAGGCAAAATCCCAGATGAGCTTGCGAATCGGGATTTTGCATTTTCAAATGCATCAAAATTTCGACTTTAGTCGGAATTTTGTACGCATGGAATAAAAAACACTTCGAAGTCGGAAAAATTGCTTTGAGATGCATGATACTGAAAATGCAAGCATTTTCAGGCCTGTCAAACTAAGTTTGACAGTAATCCCGATGGAGTAGGGATTATCTACGCATGCTATAGAGATCAAAATCCCAGACGCTTTTCGAGCTTGCCGAGGAAAGTCAGAAAATCCCTGGCTTTAGTCGGGATTTTCTATAACTGAAAGGAGTCGGGATTTTGTACGCATGGAAAATGTGTTTTCGGCTTTAGTCAGAGAAACATTTAAATATTATAATATATCAATTCTGCAAAAAAAGGGGTGTGACAATGTGGCCTTTCGACAGGCTGAAGAAGCCTAAACAGGGCAGGAAGTTCAGGAAGAACATCAAGTCTCTGGAGAAGAACATTGACAAGCTGGCCAGGAAAGGATACAGCCGGAATGACATTGTGGAGAAACTCACAGGGGCTGGCTGGGGCAGGCATGTGGTTGAGCTTGTCATGCACGAGGCCCACAAGCCGAACAGCAGCATAGACCAGCTGAATGAGTACGTGAGGCAGCAGAAGCTCGCGGGCAGGCATCCTGAGGAGATAAAGGAAACCCTCATTGAGGCCGGCTGGAGCGAGGAAGTTGTTGATGTGGCGTTGGGATTATGAGCAAAGGAGACTATATCACAAGCATGCACCCCTATAGCACAAGCTATGCCCCTGGAGAAAGCTATCACAGGGCAATGCTATGCGGAACGCCCAAACAGGATAATCCAGGCTCAAAGAGCAGGGAACTCGATGGTTTCTCAGTATTTGATGATGCGGTGGAGGATGCTTTCCGCGCTCTGGTTATGGGCGGTAATGTGAAAGTGGTGTATATGAAGGAGGAATGAAAACCATAAGAGAATCATGGATGTTCAGGAAATCCCCTGATTATCCGCTCATACAATTCTTAAAAGGCCGCTTAAATCTCTTATGGTGTGGTCAGGCCTCTGCCGCTTGTTCTCCGGCTTGAGCCCTGAATATCTTCCCTTGAGTATCCTTACTGTCTTAAGCCCGAGCCTGTTGCCCGCCTCGATCTCTGATGTTATCCTGTCTCCCACCATAATCATATCCTCCCTGTTGATCCCTCTCTTCTTCAGCCACTGGATGATTTTTTTCACATGGGGGAGCTTGTTGGAGCTCCCTATGCTTGCGTCAAATACAATCCTGTCAAAATATCTCCTCAATCCCAGCCTGTCCAGTTTTCTTTTCTGCTGTTTCACATCACCAGAGCTCAGCAATACGAGAATCTTCCCCTCCTGCTTCAGCCTTTTCAGAGTGGGGACAGTGTCCCTAAAAGGCCTTATATTCCCTATAATATCCACACTGTAGTATTTGCGGTGGCCGGCCATCCTTATCCTTTCAGCCTTTTTGGCATCCTCCCTGTCAAGGCCGAAATGCTCTATGGCCTTCTTTGTAGTGTTTATGTGTTGCCCGTACCTCCTCACAAGCATGTCTCTCACGCTTGCAGCTTCTGACTGCTTTATGGGCAGGCCAAGCCTTGCCATCTCCTTTAGCGCAGCCACCTGACCCTTCTTTACAAGCCGGCCCGTAGTGTCCCACAGGGTGTCATCAAGGTCAAGTATGACCGCTTTCACTTTTTTCTGAGGTTTCTTTCTGCTGATCATCCTCTTTATCATGTCTTTCATATTTCCCCTCTTGCCGGTTCAGCTGCCGAAAAATTTCTGCAGCTTGCTCTGGCCTTTCGCCTCTACAGCCCCCTTTATATCCTCTCCCAGAACCTGGAAAATCCTCTCCACTGCAGGTATCACCTGATTGTTGATATAATAATCTGGGTCATAATCATTCCGGCCCACCTCTGAGGGCAGTCTTGCCCTTTCGCTTATCTTCTCCTTTCCCGAGGTTATCACATACTCAACCATCATGCCGGGCATGACAGGCAGGCCTTTCTTCTGCATCCTCTGGGCGACCACCACATGGGGGCCGTGCTGCTCGTATGAGCTGATCTCCTTCTGCAGCTGCGTGTGTATCACCACATTCTCTGTGCTTATCTCGTTGTTCTTCAGTCTCTTCACTATATCCTGCACATAGTCCATCGCCTTCTCGATATCGTTCTCCCTGAGTATGATCTCAATGACTTTCTCCTGCGTCTCCTTCGCTATCAGGCTCCAGTTCCTCCTCACAGTCTCAAAACCTTTTATGGTTATGCCTCCCTTCTCGTCCAGCAGGGCGTATTTCTTCTTGGCGCCGTATCCTGTGAGCTTTGCGGAGACGAATATGCCCACAGGATAGAATCCCTCAAACTCCAGCTCCATCAGCTCAGGGAGATCCATGTTTATCTTTTCCACGAACCTGAGCGCATTATCCTTCTTATCGCCCTCCAGTGAAAGGAAAACACTGTCAGTGTCCGAGTAGAGCACCCTGAATCCGCTGTCCTCAGCTTTCTTTATCACCTTGTGGATATAGTGCCTTCCCCATGCTGTCACTGCATTGGCGCACTCGTAGGAGTACCATCTGCTCGCGTAGAATCCCATATAGCCGTAGAACGCATTGGCCAGTATCTTGAGGGAGTAAGAGCGCGCTTCAAGCATCTTATCCTCTTTTGTCTTCATTATCTCCTTGATCCTCATCCTTCTTGTTATCAGCTCCCCTATCATCTTAGGGAGGAATCCTTTCCTGCTCTTGCAGAACCATATGTTTTTGCTGTTCTTCTCTTCCTTACTCTTCTCTTTCTTGTCCTCATATTCCTTGTTCTTCTCTTCCTTGTCCTCCAGCGGTGCGTAATCCCTCTCCTCCTCACTGCAGTCCCTGTTGAGTGTTTCAGGGCTTATGTTATGCGCGCTTATTATTGTGGGGTAAAGGCTCCTGAAGTCAAAAACTGCTATATCCCTGTACATCCCCGGCTTCGGCTCGAACACAAAAGCGCCCTGGTAACTCCTGCCTATCCTGCCGCTGATCTCGCCGTGCCCCGGCTTGTTCGGCGCTATGACATTGTATGAAGGTGCCTGCCTCATCAGGTACCATTCCACGAGCTGGCTGAAGCTCATCCTGGTGGCATCAAACAATGGAAGGGCGACTATCTTGACCAGCTCAAGTATGTTCGGCAGTATCCTCTCGCACAGCCTGTGGGTTATGACAGCATCATGGAGGTTGTACTCGCAGAACGGCTCTATCCTGTTATTGTCATTGTCCCACACTTCAGCGAGGGTGTTGAGATCAACATCCTTCTTGTTCTCCCCCAGCAGCTCCTCGGCCACTGAGTCCAGGTCGAAATAGTCCGTGTCCAGAGAACCGCCCATTATGAACTTTATGAACCGGAAAACATCTATGTGGGTCATGCCTGTTATCTCGGCATTCTGGTTTCTTCCGCGGGAGAGTTTGATACCTGTATAATCCATTCCTATGTTGAGATTCACCTTGTGCTTTTCCGCTCTTGCCTTCAGGTACGGCAGGTCGAAACCGTCAGAATAGTAGCCAACAAGCATGTCCGGCCTGTGCCTGTCCAGTATCTCTTTGAATCTCTTCAGGAGATCCGCCTCGCCGTCCACGAATTCTATATAATCATGCTCTGTCCTGAACTTTTTCCATGTGAGGACCTTCTCAACACCATCCCCATACAGGGCCATCATCACTATGGGGTGCTTGTAATAATCCATGTTCCTTCCTTCAGGATTGTATGTCTCTATATCGATCGAGATGACCTTCGGCTTGATTGTGTCCTCTCCTATCTGCTCTATCCTGCCGGCCTTCATAACATAATCGCATCTTACATTCTCCCTTGATTCCTCACCCTCCGCCTCGTGCAGGGCCGCAGGTGTTATCCTCCTGTCTATGAGGTATCTTCTCACATAATGTATGTCCGCCTCGAGCACGAGGCTTACGTCACCCCTTTCCCTGAGGATATCCCTGAATCGCGGTACAGCAGAAGGCTGGTTGACAAAGACCCTGACCAGCTCTTTCTCTTCCCCCAGATAATTCCTCTTTGCTGTCTCTGTGGCCTCGACGCGCAGCGGGCCGGTCTTGCTCTCCTCTCTCATCATTTCGGTCTCCTTCCTGAAGGAATCTGCATCAGCGTCGTCCTTGAGCATGACCCAGAAGTAAGGCTTGAAAGTATCGTCAGTGAGGCATACTGTCCTTCCATCTGTGTCCCTGCCGAAGATGAATATGACAGGCCGGCCTTCCCTCACCTTGTAGGTGATGTCAGTGGGGTAAAACTGTATTTTTGCCATATACTGCTTTCCTGCTTCAGGAATATTTAAAGGTTGCTGCCCCCGGCTCTACCAATCCGTGCGGGATTGAGGCCGTCAGCGCCAATTCGCGAGCACTTTCTGTTCGTCAAATCAAACTGACAAGGGGGAACGCCCCCTACGGGGAATGTCAGCCTTCAATGACAGAAGCAAGTGCGAGCCCGGCGCGGTAAGGTTTTCGAGCAGAGCGAGAAAACCGAGCCAGGCCTCAATCCCATTCAAAATGATTTATTTGGCTTAGCCCTGCCCCTGCAGAAGAGGATTATGTCCTTATCCTCCTCTATTCTGGAGGTTATGCTGAACAATTCCTTTATCTCAGCCATTATGAGGCCTTTTTTGGGGGATTTTTTAAGGAAGCTCAGGGCATAGGCGCAGTCTTTCTTGCCCACTCTTCTCATCTCTTCCAGCCCTTTCCTTATGTCCCTGAAATTCTGGATCGCTGTTACGGACACTACATAATCGAAAGAATCATCCCTGAAAGGCAGGTGTTCCGCTTCCGCGCAGACAAGATGATCGGGCTTTTCCCTCCCATATCCCTCACTTCTTATACTCAGGGATTTCCGGAGGAGCTTTATTGCGGGGTCCGCTCCGAAAACAACACAGCCGAACTGGGAGGTCAATCCTGTGCCGCAGCCCGCGTCAAGAAGTTTCGCCTCTTTTTCAGGCCTGAGGCGCTCTTTTATCAGTTCCAGCTTCTTCTCCTGCTCCTCCCTGTGGAGTTCCTCATAGCCCTCAGAGATCTGGTCGTAATATGTTTCCATGCTCATAATCAAAGAATAAAAAGGGAAGTATAATAAAAATTTAACCATTATCTTATAAGCAAGCTCTAACTGCACCCTGAAGGTTCCAAAAATTGTTTTTGGAACTAAGAAGATACTTCGTATTTTCTGTTGGTGCAGTATTCACAGCCTTGCATTATTGATGGTCAAATTTTTAGTCTTGAAAACCCTCAGAAATTGAAAATTTCTGGGGTGCCAAAAATGCAGGGCATTTTTGAGCATGGCGCTTACACCCTAAAAAAGGTATTAAACCCGATAGAAAATGGCTTTGCGCCATTTTCAATAAAAAATGAACTGAAAAAACGAAATGCCCTCAATAGTCATCAATCATGATCCATTCAGCCCCTCACTTCCTGCAGCAGACTATGACATTCCTGTAGGGGGGCCATGAAGATTCTTCTTCAGTTTGGTAAGTTCTCCCACCCCATGGTCCTCTATCATGGCTTCCATCAATTTCCAGGTTTTTTGGAGGGCTATAATCATGCTGATGTTTCTCCGAACCCCCATCTCCTCCGACATCACCTGAGTCGCCTCTCATTGTCCTTCCTTCCATATCCCCTCCTGAGCCGGACACATCCTCCCATCCTTCAGGGCATTGTGTCTCTGTGGGTGAGATTATGCAGAATCCTGACGGCACTGCTCCGATGCCGTTTATAGTGCCTGTCACTTCAAGATGGTCGTCGAGGGTGACCTTGTGCGCATCTTTCCCTGAAATTGTATGGACTGTTTCATCCTTTGCGCCGATAATGTCAGTATAGAGTTTCTCATGGTAAGGCATGCCCTCAGGGTAATCACTCATTATTTCTTTTGCTGACACTACTGTCACGAATGCCATCATTGTCATGATCAGCATGGCTGTTATCATCGTTGCCATGTGCTTTTTTGATATGTTCAGCTCGATCTTCATTTTATGCGACCTCCGAAGCGTTTTTTTCGCATTGTTTTAGATTTTTTGTATATCCTGTTCTTTGCATCCATGTTGTGATGAGCATCTCATTCTATCTCCTCTGCCTTGCAGCAGATTTTTGTGTCATATTTGTATCCGTATCCCGCGTGGGTATTGACAGCATAATCCCAGCTTTCGGGCTTCATGAGCGATATGAGCGGGTCCTCATCCCCCAGGCAGTTGCCTTGCCTCACCCTGCAGGTTATCCTGCTGTTCTTTGCTGATATGCAGAGGTCTCTGTTAAATATTGATATTGAGTTGGGTGCGCCGGGGTCGCTTATGTGCCTGTTGTTTCCTGATGATACTCTCGCGAACACCGCGCTGTTGGGAGCTTCGCATGCATGCTCCACCTCATCCGGCTCCTGTGTTATATAGAAATCCACTACATCACAGCAAAGGCTGTGGTTGAGCTGCCCGCTGTCGGGCATCCCTATATGGGCGTTCTCATAGTCAGAAAGCCTAAGGACTTCTGTGTAATCCTCTGTGCAGCCAGCATTCTCAAGCGACATCACGCAGCTCAGCTCCCCTTCCACCGGGCAGAGGCACCTGGAATCAGGGTCATACTCACCCCCTATCTCCTCGCATCTTTCCTCAGGAACGTTCTTGAAGCAGAGTGAGTCATACCTGTTATAGCAGCAGCCGTAATCCGCTTCCTCCAGCTCTGATTGCCCCTGTTGTATGGCGAAATTGTATATGAAATCATCCTTGACAAGCTGGAACAGCTGTTCATCACCAAGCTCTTCGCGCTCTATGCTCACCATCAGGTCAGGGTGCTTCTGATACCATTCTGTTATGTTGAACTCCTTCTCCTGCGTTTCAGTGTCAGTTATGTAGCTTGCCATGTCATAAAGGAGTCCGAGGGGAAGGTCTATGGTCGCCTGGAATGTATCTACCTTCTCGACACTCTTATTGTCCCCCATCCTGAGGGTGAGGGGGTAATTGAGCTCCACAACAAGCGATGTCTTGCCGAGCATCACATCGACATCCCTGCTTCCCTCATCTATCTTCACTCCTTCCTCCCTGAATCTGGACAGGTCTATGATGCTGTCAAGGTTATCCTCTATCTTTGCGGCGATCTCGTTCTCTATCCCCTGCCTTGTTATCATCGTATTGATGCAGGCTCTGCCCGGCTCATCCTCATAGCATGTGTAGGCGATTTCTGTCACGCCTCCCTTGAGCATTGACGGTTCAGGGTCCAGGCTTCCGCCCTGCTCGCCAATCTCCTCTATAACTCCCTTGCCCGCCTTCTTCATGCTCTCCTTCATATAGAAATTGACTGAAGGGATTATGCTCTCCTCAAGCACTTTTTTCTGCTCTTTTGAGGATTGCTCTGACACTCTTGAGGAATGGACGTAGAATCCGAAAACGAACATCACGAGGAGCACTGCCCCTATCAGGATGTACACTCCCTGGCCCCTTTTTGAAAGACCCATACCGCTGTTTTAAGGATATGCATATAAAAAGTTTTTCATAAGAACAGGTCATTTTTGCACTGCATGTGTTGTGATATTCCGTAAGAAAGAGAATGATCCGGAAGCCCATAAAAAAGCTGTCACAATATCATATATCAAGATTCATGACCTTCTTAGCGTTCTCCTCTATGAACTGCCTTCTCGGCTCAACCTCGTCGCCCATGAGTATGGTGAACATCTTGTCCGCCTCGACAGCATCCTCTATAGTCACCTGCTTGAGAACCCTGTTCTCGGGGTCCATGGTTGTCTCCAGAAGCTGGTTGGGGTTCATCTCGCCGAGACCCTTGTATCTCTGCAGGGAAATCCCCTCTTCACCGAGTTCCTTCAGCACACTGTCCTTGCCGCTCTCCGAGTGCACATATCTTGTCTGCTTGCCCTTGCTTATCTTATAGAGCGGCGGCTGCGCTATATACACATAACCCTCATCTATGAGAGGTTTCATGTACCTGTAGAAGAAAGTCAACAGCAGGGTTCTTATGTGCGCTCCGTCAACATCAGCGTCAGTCATGATTATTATCTTATGGTATCTTGCCTTGCTTATGTTGAACTCCTCGCCGATGCCTGTGCCTATGGCGGTTATCATGGTAGTTATCTCATTGTTAGCGAATATCTTGTGCAGTCTCGCCTTCTCCACATTGAGTATCTTGCCCCTCAGGGGAAGGATTGCCTGGAACTCCCTGTACCTTCCCTGCTTGGCACTGCCGCCCGCTGAGTCGCCCTCCACTATATAAATCTCTGTCTTTGACGGGTCCCTGCTTGAGCAGTCAGCGAGCTTGCCGGGCAGGTTGGAACTCTCCAGAACTGATTTCCTTCTTGTAAGCTCCCTCGCTTTCCTTGCGGCCTCTCTGGCTTTAGCTGCATTGGCGGTCTTCTCTATTATTGTCCTGGCTGTTGATGGGTTCTCCTCAAGGAAAGAGCCGAGCTCCACAGTGACAAGCGAATCAACAATCCCTTTCACTTCAGAGTTCCCCAGTTTTGTCTTTGTCTGGCCCTCGAACTGCGGCTCTGGCAGTTTGACTGATATGACAGATGTCAGGCCTTCCCTCACATCATCGCTTGTCAGCTTGATATCCTTGGTGAGGCCCTTCTCTGCGGCGTACCTGTTTATGACTCTTGTAAGCGCGGTCTTGAATCCCACAAGATGCGCT
This sequence comes from Candidatus Woesearchaeota archaeon, assembly GCA_046484055.1. Classification (GTDB taxonomy): domain Archaea; phylum Nanobdellota; class Nanobdellia; order Woesearchaeales; family UBA12501; genus JAWOBY01. The sequence continues at coordinate 15,322 of JAWOBY010000088.1, forward strand.
CCCCCTTCTTTTGTGTTTATGTTGTTGGCGAAAGAGAACACGTTCTCCTGATAGCTGTCATTATACGCCATCGCGATCTCCAGCGTTATGCCGTCCTTCTCCTTGCTGAAGTATATCGCGTCATGGATCGGTGTCTTGTTATTGTTCAGGTATTCGACGAACGAGACTATCCCTCCCTCATAAAAGAATTCATGTTCCTTGCCGTCCCTCTCATCCTTTACTTTTATGGTAAGGCCCTTGTTCAGGAAAGCGAGCTCCCTCAGCCTGGCTGAGAGTGTGTCGAAGTGAAATTCGCTTGTGTTGAATATCTCATCATCAGGCCAGAACCTTATCTCTGTGCCGCGGTCATTCGTCGTCCCGGCAACTTCGAGTTTAGAGACGGGCACGCCTCTCTCGTATTTCTGGGAGAAGATGTTCCCCTCCCTCTTTATCCTGACCTCAAGCTTCTTTGACAGGGCATTCACTACAGAGATCCCGACACCATGGAGCCCTCCGCTGACTTTGTATGTCTTCTTGTCGAACTTGCCTCCCGCGTGCAGTTTTGTCATCACCACCTGTACCGCGGGCATTTTGAATTTGGGATACTCTTCTGTGGGGATCCCTCTTCCATTATCCACAACACTCACACTGTTGTCCTTGTGTATTATCACAAACACCTTTGTGCAGCAGCCCGCAAGTGCCTCATCAATGGAATTATCAACCACTTCATACACAAGGTGATGCAGGCCGTCCAGGCTTGTGGATCCTATGTACATGCTGGGCCTTTTCCTGACCGCTTCTATGCCCCCCAGCACCTTGATCTCGCTTGCTGTGTAATCAGAACCTTCAGGCGCGTCATATTTGTCCTGTCCAGTATCATCCTGACTGTTTTCAGAAGTATCAGGAGCGCTGCTCTCAGATGCTCCCCCTTCATTCTCAGGCTGCTTTCCAGCCCCTTCCGTCAGCTCGTCCTTCTTATCTTCTTCTGCCATTCTCTTCCTGCTCTGCCCCCTGCAGTGCGCTTTTGCGCGCTTTTCAACCTCTGATTCACCTGAATATGGGCCCTAGAAAATCTCTAAAAAGGTTTTCCATGAGAAAAACAAAGAGGCCAGGGTTTATAAATGTTTTGATTGCAGAATGGCTTCAGAGGGCCTGAGAAGTCCGAATTTGTTGTTTTTAGCACTTCCATATGCCTGCAGAACCATTCTTGAGAAAGCCCTGTGGTCAGGATGTTTGTCTGGTCAGGAAAGATGCTCAGAAAAGAAGCTCCTGCGATTATCCACAGCAGTCAGGCCAAGCCCCATCCAAATCATCTTCCCATCCCCTTCCTTATGAGGAGCTGGCCCTCCCTAGCCTTTAAAGTGATCTCATCCTTCTCGCTCAGCTTTGTTATGTCCGTGACGACCTCTGGCAGGAGTATCCTGTTGCCCCTGAAATCAAGGTTGGTTATTATCTCCTTGGTCTTTTTTGAGGAACCCTTTATCCCCAGCTCTTCAAAGACCTTTGATGCCCTGCTGACCTTCTCTTTTGAGGTGAATTCCTTGGATTTATTATAGATATGTTTCGCTATCTTCTCAGCGACATTGACTTTTGTGGCCTCTGTTATCCCCTGCAGTCCCGGGCTGAGATTGACCTCTATGACCATCGGGCCTTTTGCGCTTTCCAGCATGTCAACACCGCATATCTCCGCGCCTATAGCCTCCGCAGCC
>JAWOBY010000077.1:0-4826 GCA_046484055.1 Candidatus Woesearchaeota archaeon
CTTAAAATGCCCGCATTTTAAGTATCTCCGCCCTAAACGCTCAAAAATCATAGATTTTTGGCGTCCTAAAAATGCCTTGCATTTTTATGAGGTTCCAAAACCTGTTTTTGGAACTAAGAAAATACGAAGTATTTTCTGTTGGCGGAGTTTTACGCTCCTCGCCTTGACAGGCGAGTTTTTGGATTTGAAAACGCTCAGAAACAAAAGGTTTCTGGCGTGCCAAAAATGTTCCATTTTTGGTCATTGCGCACTAAAGTGCGGGGTTTTAAACCCTGCGCAATTTTCAAATAAAAGATAATCAATTAATCACAAGGGAATTTTCTGTGCAGAACCCTAAACAGAAGTGGCCATCCTCTTTGACTGCTTTATCCTGGAGAAGCCTATGCCCCACTTTGTTATGAGGTATGAGAGCAGGAGGGGAACTATGAACTTGAAAGCTATCATCGTGCCTATCAGTACCGAGTAGAGGTCTGATTGTATCAGGCCTTTCTCGAACAGCAGCTTTATTATCACCACGCTGGTGCTGAACTTCACGCAGAGGCTCACCCCCAGAAGGATGGATTTTTTTGAGCCGAGTTCCTTCCTTCCGACAAGATAGCTGCTCACCACCTTTGTCACCTTTGTCATCACCATCACAAGCAGTATGAGGAGGGGGAATCTTACTAGATAGCTGATGTCGGTATCCAGGCCCACTCCGAGGAAGAATATGGGGGCGAAGAAGCCGTATGCCATGGTCTTTATCTCTGAATCGATATAGTTCAGTATCTTCTCTGGTATCATGTTGCGCATGGCCATCCCTGCCAGCAGCGCTCCGAGAGCCGCGGACTCCACTAACTGGCCTATGCCTATGAGCAGGAATATGAAGAATATCACGAAAAGGAAGAAAGAGGGTATGTCCTTGTACCTGAAGGAGATGAGATGCTTCCGGAGCTTTGGGATGGCGAATGCTATCCCGAAGAGGAAGGCGAGGACGAGGATGTTGGTCCAGATGTTGAAATGCGTATGGCCCGCTGAACGGCTTATCAGCACAGTGGCGAATATTACTGTGAGCACCTCCACTATGTCATCCAGCACTCCGACGCCTATTATTGTCTGGCCGAGGTCTGTCTTTATGAGCCTGAACTCGTCCAGAACAGGCAGGAGCACAGCCTCGCCAACTGTAGCGAATGATGAAGCGACAAGTATGGAGATGAGCCAGGAAGCTCCGAAGACATAATGCACAAGCAGCGAGCCGAAGACTGTCTCTGCTATGAGTATCGCCAGCGTGGTCTTCACTATGAACCTGCCGTGCCTCTTCACCTTGCTGAGGTCCAGCTCAAAGCCTATTATGAAAAGCAGGAAGAACATGCCCAGCTGGGCGAGGAAATTGAATGATTCTGATGATGTTATCTCACTGAATGGATTGTAGGCCGCGAGACCAAGGCCTATGAGCAGAGCGGAGAATATCCACGGCACCCTTACCCTCTCGAGAAGGCGCCCTATTATGAAAGTGACAAGAAAGGCTCCTGCGAGGAAGAGTATCAGGCTCATCGGTACTGTTGATGGAATGATTATTTAAAAATTTATTGTTGCAATCCCTGAAATGCAACCATCAGGCATGGGGAATGTAAGTTCGCAATATTTATTAATACAGCGATCAGCCAGGGGGGGCATGGACAATATCCTGCTCTACACATACAATCCTTTCGGCAATTATAAGAGGAATTCCGCGAAGGACCTCGTGATGAGAATTGATGTTCCAGGCGTGAGGAAGGTAGTGCTTGATACTGATCATGACCTTTCAGAGCTCTACAAGGCAATCAGAAGGTTCAGGCCGGATGTTGTGATAGGCATAGGCCAGAGCTCAAAGAGGGGAGTGAAGGTGGAGAGGACATTCCGCAACACTGTCAAGAGGAATGGGAAAGAACAGAGGATATCACAAGGGCCGTCAAATAAAGCGTACAGGTCAAACCTTCCGGTCAGCAGGATGGCGGCAATGCTCGGGTGCAGGGTGTCGGATGATGCAGGGAAGCTCAACTGCAACTACTCATCATACCGCCTGCAGGATAGCATCGCAAGGGGGGAGCTGAAAGTGAAGGCAGGATTCATACACGTGCCAAACACCAAGTATTTCAGGCGGAAAGAATACCTTCCCAGGTTCGAGAGGGTAATGATGTTCATTCAGAAGGGCTGCAAAGCGGCAAAGGGCAGAGCAGGAAGAATATCCAGGGAGTGTTGAAGATGAAAGCGGTAATACTGCCGGGAAACAATAATTGCAGGATAACAAGCAACTGGTATCTCAGCGTAAAGGATGGGCTGGAGAAGCAGGGGATGGAAGTGATCGCTGAGGACATGCCTGATCCCAAGCTCGCGAGAAAGGAGTACTGGCTGCCTTTCATAAAAGAGAAGCTTGGAGGGGATGAGGATGCGGTACTCATAGGCCATTCTTCAGGGGCCATAGCGATAATGAAGTTCCTGGAGGAGAACAAGTGCGGAGTTGCTGTTCTTGTAGGAGCCTATTATACTGACCTCGGTGATGAGCTTGAGAGGAAAAGCGGTTATTTCGATGAGCCCTGGGACTGGGAGGCGATAAGGAAGAATGCAGGCAGGATAGTGATATTCGCATCGCAGGATGACCCTTATATAGGCATATCCGAGCCTAGATTCATGAAAGACAAGCTGGACGCTGAATACCACGAGTTCGAGGACAGGGGGCATTTTGAGGACAGGGAAATGCCTGAACTTATGGAAGTTTTGGGGCGCCTGCCGGAAGGCGCAAAAAACACTTAAATATTCAAATAAAAAGCCCGAAATTACGATGGACAGCGACATAATTAAAATGTGACCATTATTTTGTCAAAACCTACGGTTTTTTCCCCTTTGTGTTCAACTGAAATCATTTAAACAGTTGAACACAAAGTATAAGCAAGCCATATCCCCTACCTGAAGGTAGGGGTGTTGAAATCCTTCGGATTTCTTCCATTATGAAGCAAAGCTTCACAATTCTGATAATTTCGACTTCAGTCGGGATTATATTTAAGCCAGTGAGTCGGGATTTTATATAGATGGTCACATTTTAAGTCTTGAAAATTTCGACCTGAAGGCAGGGGTATTAGACCCCTGAGAAAATTTCTCCCTTAAGTCGAAATTTTCAATAACCATAAGGATTGCAGGTGATGATGACCTGCTGGATATAGTGCCGCTGAAAGCAGCGGATGATACTGAATGCGTGAAGCAGGAAGTGACCGAAGCCATGGCCCTGGACAAGATTCTCCTGATGAGACTCCAAGGGCATGATTTCTGGATAGCAAGGAAAGGGCAGGATGCTGCAGGGTATGCGGTGGGCATCCTGAGGGAAGAGGATTACAGATCGATGGGAATCTATGTATCGCCCGGTTTCAGGGGGAGGGGGATCGGCTCTGCGCTCAAGAAGGCCCAGATCGATTCCGCCGCAGAGATGGGATGCTCCGAGACATACTCCAATGTTTCTGAAGGCAACATCCTGCGATAAGGCTTCTGGAGAAGGCAGGCTTCAGCTTCACCAGGTCATACGGCGGTTATGAGGTGAGGAAGGGACTGCGGAAATGAGATCACAGGGCGTATGGATTGGAGAGAGTATTATCCGGACTGTCGCCTCTTCTTCCTGAAGAAGGCAATCAGAAGGCCTGTCAGGAACATAAGCGATGCTATAGAGACGAAAATGACCTGATAGTAGAAATTGATGCTCCCGAAGCAAGCGGTCATGAATGTGAAGGGCACCAAACCGATAATAGTTGCAAGGGTATAAGAGCCCAGCCTCATTTTACTGAACAAGCCGACTAAATAACTGACACCATCCACAGGAATCACCATCCTGAGAAAAACGATGGTCCAAAAGAGGTTCTCATCCGGGATTCTCCCCTCAAAGCGGTAGATTTTCTTTGTCGGCAGGACCCTGGCCACCAGGGATACGCCGAATTTTCTTGCCAGGATGAACGCGACGACAGCCCCCAATGTCCAGCCTGCAGCCCCCAACACACCTGTCATCATGCACCCCCACAGGCTCGAGCCCAGGGGGAACAAGGGAACAGAACTGACAGGAGCAAGTATGATGGAGAGTGCCACAATCAAAACGAACAGTATCATGCCTGCCACGCCAATATCAACATGCTGTCTGAAGAAATCAAGATTGGTCTGCACAAGATATGAGACGGACACAAACAAACCCAGGATCAGAACAATCCCCGCAATAGATTTGATCTTCTCTTCATCCATTCTCGGCAGGGATAGAAGAGGGAGAATATAAAAGCATTGCCCTTCTTGCGGGAGCGGGGGCCTTAATATCAGGGTTGAGCCCAAGCCCATTCAACCATAGATGAGAACACCAACAATCATAATCACTTATACAATCAACCAAAAAATGTTAAGAACAATTATTGGTTTTGCCTTATGGACAATTCCATAAATCAGCCAGGGGATTACAGCAAAGCAATATAATATCCACATCCACAATGAAACACATATGGCATCATGATAACAAAAACTCGCCGCTCAGAGCTACTGCAAATCCTTTCGGATTTGCAGGGCTTAAAATGCCTTGCATTTTAAGTATCTCCGCCCTAAAGGGCGGAGTTTTACACTCCTCGCTTTGACAGGCGAGTTTTTGGATTTGAAAATGCTCAGAAACAAAAGGTTTCTGGCGTGCCAAAAATGTTCCATTTTTGGTCATTGCGCACTAAAGTGCGGGGTTTTAAACCCTGCGCAATTTTCAAATAAAAATATGTTTTATAGATTTGCGGAATTGTGTGGTTGCGGGCATAACGACCGAAAAAAGCATGCAAACATCATCCAATAATTTTATTTATTAT
>JAWOBY010000075.1:0-21799 GCA_046484055.1 Candidatus Woesearchaeota archaeon
ATCTCGACTTCAGTCGGGATTATATTTAAGCCAGTGAGCCGGGATTTTATATAGATTGTCACATTTTAAGCCTTACTTGCAAATTTTTTTGCAAGTCTGAAAATCCCTGACTTTAGTCGGGATTTTCTATACAAATAGCGCTACATCCCCAACTTGAAAGAAGAGGTATTGCGCTATTTGTAATAAAGAAAAAAAGAGAGGGATCATCCCTCAACGCCGACTATCTTCACATGGAAATTAAGGTCCTTCCCCGCAAGAGGATGGTTCATGTCAAGATGCACGTTCTGGTCATCCACTTTGGTGACCTTGACAGGCACTTTCTGGCCATCAGGGGACTGCACTGCGAGCATCATGCCTTCCTTGACTTCCTTGTCCACGTTGATCTTGTCCTTCGGGACAGCCTGAATCATCTGCTCGTTCCTCTCCCCGTAAGCGTCCTTGGCCTCTACCTTGATATCCTTCTCTTCGCCTTCCTTCATTCCCTTGATTCCCTCCTCGAATCCGGGTATGATCTGGCCTGCGCCGACCTCGAACTGCAGGGGCTCTTTCCCTTCAGAGCTGTCAAAGACTGTGCCGTCATCAAGAGTTCCCTTGTATTCCACTTTCACCTTGCTTCCTTGCTTTACTTCCATAAATATACCTCCACATGTCTAATATACTGCCTCATGACCCATCTTATTTAAATTTTGGGGTGTAGAAGGGTTTCAGTCCTTCCTCGGCTTCTTCATCTTTTTCCTGTGGACTGCACTTTTGCTCGGCCTGAGTTTCTCAGCGCCCTTGCCTTTGTTGTTGAGCCCTCTGGATTTCTTTCCGGAGCTGGTGAGGCCCCTCTCAGCCCTTCCCTTCTGGGAATCATCACTGACCCATGACATCCTCTTGTCTGATTTGACCACAGGATGCGCCCTGTCAACAAGCAGTATCTCATACCACTGGTACCTTGAATCATTAGCCACCCAGTATGAGTTCAGCACCTCGCAGTTCGGGAAATTTCTGGAAGCCCTCTCCTCTGCGATGCGCTTATGGCTCTTGTCAAGAACCATCCTTTTCCTTGCTGCCTTGGGCCTTCTTCCTCCGGCAGGCCTTAATCTCTTGTGGCCGCCTGTGGAGACGCGCTGCCTCACAATGATAAATCCCTGCTTGGCCCTGTAACCGAGGGATCTCGCCCTGTCAGGTCTTGTGGGATGCTCAAGCCTTAACATGGCCGGCTCCCTCCTGAACTGCATGAGCCTCTGCTTCCAGAATTCAGAAGTCTTCGGCCTTTTCCAGGCCTCTCTTACGTATTTAAGGTATCCCATTGTTTCCAGCCTCCATTGTTTGTTTCCTTTAAATTTACTTCAAAGCAGGGATTCAGGCGAGCTAAGCCCACATTTCCTTGCCTTGTTGGAGGGGAATGAGGGTTATTTATAAAGGTTTTGTGATACAGCATATGGTTGGCAGGGCTAATAAAAACAAACCAAAACCTTTATATAAGATTAGTTATACATATAATTATACAATGATAAGGACTCAGGCAAAACTCAGGGCGTGGGGGAACTCCATTGGTGTTGTCCTGCCGAAGGATGAACTCAAGGCGGAACATCTGAGGCCCGATGATAAGGTTGAAATAGTTGTCACAAGGAAAGGGAACCCCCTGAGAGAAGCATTCGGAAAGCTGAAATTCAGGACACCCACAGATGAGCTCCTGAAAAGGGCAGACAGGGAATTATGGAGCAAATACTAGAATGAAATACTTTCTGGACACTTACGCACTGGTTGAGATAACCAAAGGCAACAGGAACTTTGAGAATTACCTTGATTCTGATGCAGTGACTTTCCACCTGAACCTTGCTGAACTCTACAGCTCTGTACTCTCTGATTTTGACAGGAAGACAGCGGACTATTTCTTCAGGATTTTTTCCAGGCTTGCTATTGACATGCCCCCTGATATAATACCAAAGGCAATACAATTCAGGAAGAAACATAACAAGAAGAACCTGTCATATGCTGATTGTCTCGGTTATATATTTGCATTAGAGAATAACAGGAGATTCCTTACAGGAGACAAAGAGTTCAGGAATATGGAAAATGTGGAGTTCGTCAGATGATGATTCACGATAAATAACAAAAACCCGCCGCCCGGAGCTGATACAGATCCTTTCGGATTTGCAGGCCTTAAAATGCCCTGCATTCTTATGAGATTCCAAAACCTGTTTTTGGAAGTAAGAGAATATGGAGGATTTTCTGTTGGCGGAGTTTTACGCTCCCCGCCTTGACAGGCGAGTTTTTGGATCTGAAAATTCTGCGCAATTTTCAAATAACTATTTAAATAAGCTTCACGAGGGGATGGCCTGAAATGGCTTCAAAAAGGGTGATCGGGGTCGACATCGGCGGCCAGCACATAAGGGCCGGAAGGGTCAGGAAGGGGAATGTCGAGAGGTTCATCACCACCCCCACAGAGCCGGATAGAGGCCAGCAGGCAGTTCTTGACAATATAACAAGAGCGATAAGGGACGCTGCTGAAGGCAATGACATAAATCTCATAGGCATCGGCTGCCCCGGCGGGCCCATAGATCATGAGAAAGGGATCATACACAGGGGAGTTAATCTTCCGTTCAGGGATCTGAACATAGTGAAGCAATTCTCAAAACTTTTCAATGCAGAGGTCAGGCTTGACAATGACGCCAATGCATTCGCTCTCGGAGAGGCGGCCTATGGCGCGGGCAGGGGATACAGGCTTGTGGCGGGAATAACGCTCGGCACAGGCCTCGGAAGCGGTATAGTCACAGGCGGCAGGATAGAGCATGGCAGGGGGAATGCGGGCGAGGCCGGCCACATGAAACTGAACTATCTGGCAAGTGATGCCAGGACGTGCAGCTGCGGAAGGAAGGGATGCGTAGAGGCTTATGTGTCTGCGAAAGGAATCGTGCAGACAGCGAAAGAGAGAGGCCTCAGAGTGAGAGATCCTGAAGAGCTCTATGAGCTGGCGAAGCAGGACGACAAGAAAGCGGCTGAAGCATGGGATGAGACAGGGAAGCACCTGGGAGCGGGAATCTCAAGCATGATAAACCTCATTGACCCTGATGCCATAGTGATAGGCGGCAATGTCAGCAAGGCATGGAAATTCTTCAGCAGTTCGATGAAGGAGTATGCTGCCAGTGAATCCCTGAGCGACAAGAGGCCAAGGATAAGGAAGGCGAAGCTCAATCACTCTGCAATAATAGGTGCAGCCCATCTTTTTGAAGGGCAGCAGTAAAGAATAGGAAAGTAAATTGAGGGGAGCAGAAAGTATAGTGAAGAGAGCATAGTCATTTATATTGATGATGCCCCCTCCAACAACCGCGCATGCCACAAAAACATTTTTATAGGCGTTCTGATTAATCTCACCTGCTTTTAAAGCATTGTTGGGGGCAGAGAATGATTCTCAAGAGCATAAGGCTGAAGAACATAAGGAGTTACCAGAGCCAGAGCATAGGCTTCCCCGAAGGGCCGTTCCTCCTCTCAGGGGACATAGGCTCGGGAAAATCCACTATACTTCTCGCTGCAGAGTTCGCTCTGTTCGGCATAATGAGAGGCGAGCTTACAGGGGAGAACCTCCTCAGGCACGGCGCTAAAGAAGGCTCAGTGGAGCTGAAGTTTGAGGCTGACGGCAGTGACATAATCATAAAGAGGAATCTCAAGAGGGGCAGGGACAGCGTGAAGCAGGAGTCAGGCCATCTCATAATGGACGGGAAAAAGACCGAAGGAACCCACATTGAGCTGAAGACAAGAGTGCTTGACATACTGGGGTACCCCAAGGAGCTGCTGTCAAAATCAAAATCCCTCATCTACAGGTATACTGTTTATACCCCTCAGGAACAGATGAAACAGATACTATTTGAGGACAGGGAGGCAAGGCTTGACATACTGAGAAAGGTGTTCGGCATAGACAAATACAAGAGGATAGCTGAGAACTCCCAGATAATCACAAGAGTGATGAGGGAGAGAGCCAAAGAGCTGCAGGGCAAAGCGGAAGGCATCGAGGAGAAGAAGAAAGAGGCCGAAAGCAAGAGGAAGGAGGCGGATGATACAGGGAAGAAGCTGGATGACGTGAGGAAAAGGCTTGAAGCAGCAGCCGGTGATTTCAGGGAGAAAGAGAGGATCGTGCCGGAGAAGGAAAAGAAAGTCAAGGAGCTTCAGGAGATGAGGAAGGAGCTCGAGATAAGCCAGCTCCGCCTCAATGAGAAAGCGGACCTCACGCAAAAGAACCGCAGGGAGGCTGAATCCCTGACAGAACAGATCAATGATCTTAAGAAGAGGATATCCGCCCTGCAGGTAAAAGACAACAGGACAACGAAAGAGATAGAGGAGGAGATAAGGAAGAAAGACCTGAAGATAAAGGACGTCCTGGAGAAACGCTCAGAGCTCACCGAGAAGAAGAAGTACATCGGGGAAAGGCTGCAGCAGATCAGGAAAGAGCAGGAAAACGCTTCAGAGCAGCTGAAAGGTATTGAGGACAAGGAGAAGAGACTCAAGGAACTGAAGGAAATGACAGCAAAGAAGGACGGCCTCAGGAAAGAGCTCAGGGAGCTTGAAGAAGGGATAAATGAGAGCGACAGGAAGCTGAGCGAGGCGGAAGCGATGAGGAAAAGCTCGGAACAGCTGATAGATAAGGTCTCAAAGATGGATAACTGCCCCACCTGCCTGCAGCCGGTGACAAAAGAGCACAAGCACAAGATAAGCAGGGTTGAGGACGAGAAGATAAGGCAGAGCAAAGAGTTCAGGAAACAGCTCGAGAGGGATGTAGAAGGGAAAAAGAAGAGGGTGGAAGAGCTCAACAGGCAGCTTGAAGACATACATGAAAAAGAGAAGGAAAGAGAAAAGCTGGAGTCAGAGCTTCACATGCTGAAAAGGATGAAAGATGATTCTGAAAAGAAAGGGAAAGAACTCGAGACGCTCAACAAGGACCTCTCAAAGACCAAGGAGAAGCTTGAAGAGCTCAACAGGGAGGACATGAGCAGCCTCTCAAAAGAGATGGAGAGAGACAAGGAGATGCTCAAGAGGCTCCAGGACAAGGCTTACATGGAGGACTCCCTCAGGGAGAAAGAGAACAGGCTGCAGGAGATAAATGCCTCGCAGGAGGAGATAAAGAAAGATGTGGCAGAGATAAACAGGAGGAAAATGGAGATAACAAGAAAGATAGACAGCATGAAGGGCGCTGAAGAGGCATACAACAAGGCAAAGAAAGAGCTCGAGGAAGCCAGGGAGAAGCAGAAGAAACTGGAGCTCGAGGAGAAAGGCCTGTCCACTCAGAAGGAGAACCTGGACAACCTCATAAAGAATATAGACAAGGAGATAAAGCACAAGACAGCTGCAAGGGAAAGTCTGCATAGGATGAACGCTTTAAAGGAGTGGTTAGAGAAGACCTTCCTCGGGACAGTCGACCTTGTGGAGAAGAATGTCATGTACAAGGTCCATACTGAATTCAGGGAGCTTTTCAGGCAGTGGTTCAACGTGCTGCTGGAGGACGAGACGATGGCCATAAACCTTGACGAGAGCTTCACCCCTGTCATAGAGCAGGACGGCTACGAGACGAGCATCAATGCCCTGAGCGGGGGTGAGAAGACAGCCATAGCGCTCGCTTACAGGCTCGCCCTCAACAAGGTGATAAATGATGTTGTGGGGAGCATAAAGACGAAAGACCTTATAATACTTGACGAGCCGACTGACGGCTTCTCATCAGAGCAGCTTGAGAAGGTGAGGGATGTGCTTGACGAGCTGGACATGAGGCAGGTGATAATTGTCAGCCACGAGCCGAAGGTTGAGGGTTTTGTGGACAATGTCATACGGATACAGAAGTCAGGGCATGTGAGCTCTGTAGTGTGAGGGGGCCGGCTCTGTCCGGAGTGAAGGTTAGTGTCTCCTGTTGCGAGCGCCTTTTGCTCACCAAATCCAGCTGACAGAGGGGAAGCTCCCTACGGGAGATGTCAGCCTTAAGTGAAAGAAGCAGGCGCGAGCCCGACACTAACCCGAGCATTTCCGCAGGAAATGCGAGATTCCGGACAGAGCCGGGAAGACAATAAGTTTAAAAACAGGCCTGCAGGAGCATTTTGAGATGGAATCCATAATTGATGAGGGGGAGCGGCAATCGGGCACTGAGAATCAGATGGAGATGTATCTCCTGGCTTATCATCTCATAAAGGAGGATCTGAAAAGATTCACAGGAAGGATGGAATCATTAAAGGCAATAAAGCGCTTCATGATGGAAGACAGGACGCCGATGCATTACAGGACTGATGATCACATCCATTCCTCAAGGACAGCATGTATCACAATGGAGCTGCTCCCGTACTTTAAGGATCATAAGTTCGGGCCTGGGTATGCTATCACACTCGCCTGTGTTCATGACGACCTTGAAGAGCTGACAGACGACATCCAGACGCCTGTCAAGATGAGCATGACAAGAGAGGAGAGAGAAAAATTCAGGCAGGAGGAAAGCGATGCGATCCAGGACCTGTATATGGACAGGCCTGACGAAGTGGGCGGCTGGCCTTACATACAACTTCTCTACGACGCGATGGATAAGATATCTCCTGAGTCAAGGCTGGTGAAGCTTGCGGACATGCTGGACGGCCTGGGAGAGTCACTGCATGAGCTTTTCGCTGGCAACACAAGGTTTGAGCATCCTGTAAGGAACTACAGCAGGCTGATAAGAGAGCATTATCATGCGAACAGGGATTTATGGTACGGCATCCCTGAATGGATTATCGACCCCTCATTCCCTGGAGTGAAAGAACCCTCATTCCATGATAAAAAATTGATAATGGAAGACACAGGCAGCCCTCATTATGAGTTCTGGAAGCGCGTCACCCTCCAATACGCGGGGAGGGACCCTGATTTTGGAGACGGCATGAAGCTGCTCACCGAAGTAAAAGAGAGGGAATGAGAAAAATTTTAAAAGGAACTGCCTTTTCTCCGCATCAGGTGGACAGGATGAGAAAACCTTATGCAAAAAATTATGTGATTCCGGCCGTTCTGGCCCTTGCAGTGCTGATTCTCGCGGGCTGCGCCTCGGACATAAGCGAGGTCAAAAGCCCTGAGAATGAGGGTGAGACAGTGGTAGTCAAGGGCACTGTGAAGAATACCATAAAGCTGGGAAAAATATCCGGATTCACTCTTGATGACGGCACAGGCGAGATAGGGGTGAGCAGTGAGGAAATGCCCTCTGAAGGATCCGAAGCCAGGGTCAAAGGCACCCTGATGAATAACACCCTGCTCGGGTATTACATCAAAGCGGATAAGGTAAGCTGATTATCATTTTTAATTTGAGTATTGGGGCCGTGGTCTAGTTTGGTATGATACCACCCCGGGGAATGTCCGGAGACTGTCCGGATGTCCGCAACGGTGGTGATCGGGGGTTCAAATCCTCCCGGCCCCATTGAAAAAGTAATTTTTTCGACTTCAGTCGGAAAAATTGCTTTGAGATGCATGATACTGAAAATGCAAGCATTTTCAGGCCTGTCAAACTAAGTTTGACAGTAATCCCGATGGGGTTGGGATTATCTACGCATGGAGTAAGATTGCAAAACGGAAAGATCGCTTCGATATGCTGGCTGAAACCGCACTTCCCATTCAAAACATTTAAATACTAGATTAGAATAAGAAGGCCCTGTTGGGTGAGTGTCCTCATGAAAAAAAGACTGATTATAGGAGCATTAGCGCTGTTTCTCTTAATCATTCCCTTATCATACGCAGAGGGATTCAGCATAACCAGCGAGCCGGTGAAGAACAAGATCGCAAAAAATGAGTGGGCGGCATTTGATATAAATATAACAAATAACCAAAGCTATACTGATGTCTTCAAGCTCAACTCCAAGGTGGAGGGCACTGAATGGAGCCTGCTGACAGAATCAACCATAGATTATACCACTGGGGTCACAGTGAATCCCCGCTCCAGCAAGACAGTGAGGCTGCTCCTGAATGACAAGAATCTTGGAGTCAATCCTGAGAAAGCGTATGTGGTCGATCTTTCTGCCAAGTCCTCGAGGACAGAGGAGAAGAAGACAACCCTCATGAAAGTTTTCATAGTCTCTGAAGAGAGGATTGATTACGAGTCGGACATAAGCGCCAGCCTGAACATACCGAGATACATCGACCCCAGGAACATATACTCTTTTGTGGTCAACATAAAGAACAACAACCCAAAGGAGATAAAGGACCTCAAGGTGGAGCTTGAAAGCGGCATATTCACAAGGGAGGCCACTGTTGAGCTCGCACCAGAGACACAGAAGGCTGTGGAGTTCACTGCCGAGTTCGATGATGACATGAAGCCCGTACTTGACACCCTGACTATAACGATCTCTGAGGATGGAGAGACCCTCTACAGGGAGACAAGACCCATAGAGATAGTATCCTACAGGATTCCCTTCAAGAGGGAAACAAGCATGGAAAGTTCCTTCCTCAAGACTGTGAAGAACATAACCCTGACCAATAAGGAGACGGTGGAGAAACAGCAGACAATATACGTGCCATCATCACTGCTCAACAGGATCTTTGTCTCATCTGAACCTGAAGCGGAGGTTGTGGAGAAGGATGGAAGGAGTCAGCTCGCATGGGATGTGAAGATAGCGTCCGAGAAGAGCGAGACGATAACTGTTGTGACGAATTACAGGCCCGTGTTCTATATACTGCTGCTGGCAGCGATAGTGGCCATCCTTTATTTCGTGTTCAGGGACCCCATAGTCATACTCAAGCACGCCGAAAGCATAAAGAGGACAGAGGGAGGCATAAGCGAGCTCAAGATAATACTCAATTTCAAGAACAGGAGCAGGAAAAAGTTCAGCAAAGTCACTGTCATCGACCGCGTGCCTCAGCTTGTTGAGGTGGAGAAGAAACCTGAACTCGGGACTCTCCCGCCAAAGAAGGTAAAGCAAAAGAAGGAAGGGACCAACCTGAGATGGGATCTTGAGATGGACTCCCATGAGGAAAGGC
The DNA here is from genome assembly GCA_046484055.1 of Candidatus Woesearchaeota archaeon. Taxonomy (GTDB): domain Archaea; phylum Nanobdellota; class Nanobdellia; order Woesearchaeales; family UBA12501; genus JAWOBY01. The sequence continues at coordinate 8,947 of JAWOBY010000075.1, forward strand.
TCATAAAATACATAATAAAATCAAAGCTGAGCATTCTCGGGAACATGACACTCCCCCCTGCTGTTATTGTTGTCGAGGACAAGGAGACAGGCAAGAAAAGGAAGATAAAGAGCAATGAAGTGAACATCAGCGAAGAGTGAGCTGAAAAGCAGAAGGAGATTGGATAAAGCATATCATTCTAAGTTTTTTTCAGCATATTCAGAAAGAATGTACATGATCTGACTTCTCCATAATACCTGTAGAACCCCCGCTTTGACCTTATCCTTTCCGCAATACGTTTCTTTATCACAACCATATCTTTTGCTGAAGGCTTCCAGTCATTTATGAGCCTTCTATTCATGCCCTTGAAGCTTACAGCGCGTCCGGTCCTGAAGCCCCTCCTGCGCATCTCCTTCCTGATCCTTTCATGCCTTTTCCTGAGATAGGCCGCCTTGTTCTTGAAGAACTTCATATGGCCCTTCCCCAGGCAGAACCTTTCAGGGATATCATCATCGGAGGGATACCGCCGGATATATTCCATCAGCATCAGTATCTCTGCATATTCCGCTATCAGATGCTGGTCGGAGAGCAATCCGGGCCTTATCAGGTTTATGCGCACCATGCGATATGCAATCGTGCAGTATTTTAAATAATTTATCAGTGCGGGCAGGACAAACAGAGAAGAATGGATTGGTAGAGAGATAAAAAGAAGAGAAAGAAAGATAAAAAGAAGAGATAAAAAGGGCAGGAAAAATAAGCAAGGATAAGGATATCCATATGATAAGGATGAGAAGAAAATAACAAAAACTCGCCGCTCGGAGCTATCTCCGCCCTAAAGGGCGGAGTTTTACGCTCCTCGCCTTGACAGGCGAGTTTTTGGATTTGAAAATGCTCAGAAACCAAAAGTTTCTGGCGTGCCAAAAATGTTCCATTTTTGGTCATTGCGCACTAAAGTGCGGGGTTTTAAACCCTGCGCAATTTTCAAATAAAGAAGAATAAAAAAACAAGAAAAAGGACAAAAAAAGCTTTCAGTTCAGCTCACTTCGAAATCCACAGTGAAATCCTGGATCTCCCTCGGCTTGTCCTCCACTGTGATGGTCACTGTCTGGGTGGTCTCCAGTTCTCCGTCGCTGGCAGTTATGTCAACAGAGTATGTCCCCTCATCTTCATAATCTGTCTTCTTTTCAGCTGAATCCATCCAGCCGGAGTAATCGACTGTCACCTCGTCGCCGTCCGGATCGACAACATTCGGCTCAAGGAGTACGGTCTCACCCTCCTTGATTGTTATGTCCTTGATGTTCTCCATCACCGGCGCGTTGTTCTCAGGCACCACGCTGACCTCAACTGTGGCGGAATCGCTGAGCTCTCCGTCAGATGCTGTGACCTTGACCTCATGGTCGCCTATGTCATCCTCATCAGTCGTTTTTACAGCTGAATCCATCCATCCGGAATACCTGAAGGTGAGCTCATCATCGTTCGGATCGGTCGCTTCAGGGGACAGCTCCACCTTCTCTCCCGCCTTGACCTGGACGTCATCAATAGGCTTCAGTTCAGGGGCCTTGTTCTTCTCCTTAACGACGAGGGATATCTCCTTGGTGACCTTGGAGTCCTTTGAGGACGCTGTCACCTGCACCTTGTATGTCCCTTCATCGCCTTCCTCTGTCTGCCATTCGCCTTCTTCATCAAGGGGCGGACTGAAGGAGTAGGTTATCTTGTCTCCGTCAGGATCGAAAGCCTTGGGCTTGACCTCGACCTTCTGGCCCTCTCTTATGACTATCCTCTTGCCTTCTTCCAGTCTTGTCCCGCTGTCCTGTCCATCTTCATCATCTTCAGATCCTTCGCCAGATTCTGCGCTGGTGTCCTTCTCATCCGGAATTTCCTCTTCTTCATCAGTCTCCTGCTCCTCTTCTTCATCTGTCTCTTCTCCTGTTCCGGCTGGAGATCCGTTCCCTTCCTCTGCCTCTTCCGAGATCCCTAACTCACTCAGGTTCTCAACCTCTGTGTACTGCTTCTCATCCGCTTCTTCCCTGACGCATCCGCTCAGGGCCATCACTGCTATCGCAAACAATACTGACAGAAATAATATTCTTGTTGGGGTTTTCAAGTTATCACCTTTTAATTTATTTTTGATTTTATTCAGCTTTTTTGATTCGGCCTTTATCCCTGCTTTTTCCTTTCTCCTGATTTTTCTCCTTTCTCCCGATTCCTCTCCTTATTTTTCTCCCGATTGCCGGCTTCGCGTAAATGAAATAAACATGAAACAAACAAACCCACCAAAATGCGGGCCACATTCTGTTGTTAATCCGATTGATTATTTATATTTTACTGTTTATTCCCATTCTGAAATAGTAAATTTATGACAATACTGGGACGAAATATCAGGGGGGAACAGGTGAAGGATGTGGATGCGAGGGTTGCGCGGTTTGAAGGGAGTAAAAACCTAAAAACTCCACAATATTTATAAATGGCCGGTTAATCAGCAGAAACACTCTATCCCCGCTTAGCTCAATGGTAGAGCGTTCGGCTGTAGTTGATGTTCGACTATCTGATTTTCAGAATGGATGAAAAACATCCAGCCGATACCGAAAGGTTCCCGGTTCGAGGCAGAACGATGCCACAACCGCATCCTGCGGAAGTCCGGGAGCGGGGATATCATCATCAATCCCATGCAGAAGACAATGAATGACCACATATAATAAAATAGTACATATAAAAAAGCCTGTATAAAAAATCATAAAATAGCGTAAATTTTATAAATAGGTAAAAAATCGGGGGAGTATGGCCACACAATCTTTCTTAGGGTGAATGGAGCTCAAATAGCCTTTTTTACGCCCTTTTGATTGCTTGTGAGGCCAGAAATAAGAAAATAAGCCCTGGTAGTGTAGTGGCCTAGCATAAAGCCCTGTCGAGGCTTTGACCCGGGTTCAAAAACAGCTTTGACCGTTGATTGTGAAAAAGAGGCTTTAAACGGCCTTGGATTGGCTGCAAAGACCAGCCAAAAACTGCTAATAAAGGTCAATGCGGTAGAAAGTCCCGGCCAGGGCGTTTTATGGGCCGGTAGCTCAGCCTGGTAGAGCACTTGAGATTCAGCGTATGGAAACGCGCATGATCAGACTGATCAAGGGTGAAACTTTTAATCAGGCAGAAGGGATCAAGTGGTCGAGGGTTCAAATCCCTTCCGGCCCGTTGAGAGGAAGTGAAAAGATGAAACAAAGGCCGGTCATGGGGTTGAGCGAAGCGAACACCCCACTTGACATTGCATATCAAATGGGCTAACCATTTAGTGGGAATCATTCCGGCTCAATTCATTTTGATCGTGGGGCTAACGAACGAAGTGAGTTGCGCCCCACCTGACGGCCGGGTCAAGGAAGAAGACCCTTGGTGAGGATCCCTTCCGGCCCGTTGTACCAAAGCTTAATGAACAAGCACATGATCATTTGAGGGGGATACAAGTTGGCAAAAGCTAAAATCGACATAAGCAAACACATTCTGATACCCAAACACTCCAAGCTCAGCGAAAAGGACAAGAAAGAGCTGCTTGAGAAGTACAATATCTCTATCAAAGAACTCCCGAAGATATCGAAGGATGACCCGGTGATATCTGATATGGGCGTCGCGCCGGGGGATGTGATAAAGATATCAAGGAAAAGCCCTACCGCGGGAGAGACCGTATTTTACAGGGGGGTCATATAAAAATCCGGTGGATATCATGATGCAAAAGGCAGGAGGCAATAACATGCAGGAAGGATTGAATGCAAAAAACAAGAAATCAAAGATTCTGCTCAACAGCTATTTCAAAGAGTACAGTTTCGTGGCCTCAGACATAAACTCATTCAACAATTTTCTGGAGCATGAGCTTCAGCAGATAATAGAGGAGAACAAGGAGATAGAACCCACAATAATCCCCCATAATGTGGAAGAGTTCAAGATAAGGATAGACAAGATATGGGTGGAGAAACCGACGATAACAGAAGCTGACGGCTCAAAGAAGGATCTTTATCCTATAGATGCACGCCTGAGGAAGCTCTCATACTCGGCGCCCTGCTTCATCGAGGTATCAGCTCATATCAACGGTGTGCAGAGGGAACTGTTCACCACACAGATAGGCAACATACCCATAATGCTCAAGTCGGATTACTGCCATCTCAAGGATCTCAGCAGGGAAGAGCTCATTGAAAAGGGAGAAGACCCTGATGACCCCGGCGGCTACTTCATAATCAACGGCACAGAGAAAGTGCTGATATCTGTCGAGGATCTTGCAGCCAACAGGATGCTGGTGGAGAAGGCCTCAGTAGGAGTTAGCGAGTATGTGGGCAAACTCTTCTCTGAGAAAGGATCTTTCAAAATACCCCACTCATTCGAAAAGATGAAGAGCGGACTCATCCACCTGAGCTTCACAAGGGTGAAGAGGGTGCCCATAGTGGTAATACTCAAGGCACTCGGGCTGACAAAAGATGAGGATATAGTGAAATCCGTCTCAGGAGACGAGATGCACAATGAACTGCTGATAAACCTTTATGAGTATGTAAGCATAAAGAGTGAAGAGGATGCGATGGATTACATCTCAAAAACCATAGGGATCACCCAGTCAAAAGAGATAAGGGTTGAGAAGATGGGCGAGATAATAGACAGGTACCTTCTGCCCCATCTGGGTACGGAACCGAAGGACAGGGCGTATAAGGCGCATAACCTCTGCAAGCTCCTGAAGAAATTCATAATAACCTCAAGGGGAGGAACAAGGGTGGATGACAAGGACCATTACATGAACAAGAGGCTCAAGCTGAGCGGCGACCTGCTGGCGGACCTTTTCAGGGTCAATCTGAAAGTTCTCGTGGGCGACCTCCTGTACAATTTCCAGAGGATAGTCAAGAGGGGGAAATTCCCTACAATAAAAGTGATAATAAGGGATAAGCTTCTCACTGACAGGATATACAGCGCGATGGCGACAGGTTCATGGGTCGGCGCAAGGAAAGGGATAAGCCAGAGGATACAGAGACTCAATTACCTTGACACAATGAGCCATCTCCAGAGGGTGGTGAGCCCGCTGAGCGCAACACAGGAGAACTTTGAAGCGAGAGGCCTGCATCCGACGCACATAGGCAGGCTGTGCCCTGTGGAGACTCCTGAGGGAACAAACATAGGCCTCAGGAAGAACCTATCACTCCTGGCCAGGGTCTCAGAGGATGAGAATGAGGAGCCGGTGCTGAAATCACTGAAAGGGATGGGCCTGAATCCGTCAAAGTGACAACAAAAGACAGGGGAAATGATACAAAATGGTTGATGTATACCTCAATAACAAGCTTGTAGGGGAAGCGGATAATCCCGAGGAATTTGTACAGAAAGTCATAGACAGCAGAAGGAAAGGGGAGCTGTCAAGCAATCTCAATATCAACTATGACAAAAAGAAACAGGAGGTCAGGATAGAGAACCTCAGGGGCAGGCTGAGGAGGCCCCTGATAGTGGTGAAGGACGGCAGGCCACTGCTGACCGACAGGCATGTTGAGCAGCTCGAGAAAGGGGAGATCAGCTTCTCTGACCTTGTGAAACAGGGAGTGGTCGAATACCTTGATGCAGAAGAGGAAGAGAACGCTCTCGTAGCATTCTATGAGGATGAACTGACAAAGAACCACACCCACCTGGAGATAATCCCTGTTGATATATTCGGTATGTGCGGATCGATGGTGCCTTTCACGAACCACAGCCCCGGCGCAAGGATAAGCATGGGCGCAAAGAACCAGAAGCAGGCACTGGGCCTTTACACAGCAAACTTCGGCGTGAGGATGGATATGGATGTGAATGTCCTGCACCAGCCCCAGAGTCCGATAGTGAAGACAATAACAAATGATATATTCGATTATGACACTCATCCTTCCGGACAGAATCTTGTTGTCGCTGTCATGAGCTATAAAGGGTATAATATGGAGGATGCGGTCATATTCAACAGGGCCTCCATAGACAGGGGGCTTGCAAGATCATCATATTACAGACCTGTGATCGCAGAAGAGCTCAGGTATGCAGGAGGCCTCACTGACGAGATCTCAGTGCCTGACAAGGATGTGAAGGGATACAAGTCAGAGAAGGATTACAGGCTCCTTGAAGAGGACGGCATAGTGCATCCTGAAGCGGTAGTAGGAGAGGGTGATGTGACAATCGGAAAGACATCGCCTCCAAGATTCCTCAGTTCCCTTGAGGATTACAGCCTCACATCAGGAACAAGAAGGGAGAGCTCTCTCTCAATGAAGCATGGGGAAGGGGGGACTGTAGATTTTGTCATGCTGACTGAGAATGAAGAGGGCAACAAGCTGGTGCAGGTCAGGATAAGGGATCAGAGGATTCCTGAGACAGGAGACAAGTTCACCTCAAGGCACGGCCAGAAGGGTGTCATAGGACTCATAGTCCCTCCAGCAGACATGCCTTTCAGCGCGTCCGGCACAGTGCCTGACCTTATATTCTCACCCCATGGAGTCCCCTCAAGGATGACGATGTCGCATATGCTTGAGCTCTTGGGAGGCAAGCTGGGAAGCCTTGCCGGAAGGTACGTCGACGGCACCCCATTCACTGCTGAGAGTGAAGAGGATATGAGGAAGGAACTGCACTCCCTCGGGTTCAGGGACAACGGAACAGAGACCTTCTATGATGGTGAGACAGGCGAGCAGTACGAAGCGAGGATATTCGCGGCAAACATGTATTATCTCAAGCTTAAGCACATGGTGGCAAACAAGCTCCACTCAAGGGCGAGAGGCCCGATACAGCTGCTGACAAGACAGCCCACTGAGGGAAGAGCGAAAGAGGGAGGCCTCAGGCTCGGTGAGATGGAGAAGGACACCTTCGTCGCCCACGGGGCATCGCTCCTCCTCAAGGAAAGGTTTGACTCAGACAAGACAATAGTGCCTGTATGCGAAAACTGCGGCGTCATAGCCATATACAATGAGTTCAAGGATGTAAGGTACTGCCCGACATGCGGGGACAATGTGGAGATCAGTGACATAGAAGTATCTTACGCATTCAAGCTCATACTTGATGAGTTCAAGTCGCTTGGAGTCTACCCCAGGCTCAAGCTGAAGACTAAATATTGAGGGGCATCAGGATATGCGATCACGAGGAGACCTGCCTCACAGTGAGGATGCTGGCCGGGAGCTCCGGAACAAATGACAGGAGGAAAATAATATGGCAGAAGGGGAAAGATTCACGCACAAGATGGTCGATTCGGTGGTCTTCGGAATGTTCTCTCCGAAGATGATAAAGAAGATGTCCTCTGCAAAGATAGTCACACCTGAACTTTATGACAGGGAGGGCTATCCTGTTGACGGCGGCCTGATGGACATCAGGCTGGGAGTCATAGATCCGGGCCTGAAGTGCAAGACATGCGGATCAAAGCTGAAGGAATGCATAGGCCATTTCGGTTACATAGAGCTGGCCAGGCCGCTCATACACATAAAATTCGTGAATCTCATACTCGATCTTCTCAGGTCCACATGCAAGGAGTGCGGACGGGTCCTTATACCTGACAACAGGGTAAACAGGTACAAGAGCAAGCTTCAGGAGATAGAAAACACTACGGGGCTTGAGAGCAGGAGGAAAGCCATAAGGAACATAATAACAAAACTGAAGACCATCAACAAATGCCCGCACTGCAAGGCGAAACAGCAGACTATAAAGATTGAAAAGCCTTACACCATTATGGAGAACGAGAAGAAGATAACCCCCATAGAGATAAGGTCCAGGCTTGAGAAGATACCTGATGATGACTGCATAATCTTCGGCATAAATCCCAAATTCGCGAGGCCTGAGTGGGGTATCCTGACCATAATGGCCATACCTCCTGTGACCATGAGGCCTTCAATAACCCTTGAGTCAGGGGAAAGGAGCGAGGATGATCTGACCCATAAGCTGGGAGACATAGTAAGGATAAACCAGAGGCTGTTCGAGAACATAAACGCTGGGGCTCCTGAGATAATAATAGAGGACCTGTGGGACCTGCTGCAGTACCATGTGACCACCTTCTTTGACAACAATCTGGCCCAGCTGCCGCCCGCAAGGCACAGGTCAGGCCAGCCGCTGAAGACGATAACAGAAAGGATAAAGAGCAAAGAGGGGAGGATAAGGCACAACCTCGCAGGTAAGAGGACCAATTTCTCATCAAGGACAGTGATAAGCCCGGATCCCATGATAGAGATAAATGAGATAGGGGTGCCCAAGAGAGTCGCGATGAAGCTTACAGTGCCTGAAAGGATAACCGAATGGAATCATGAACACCTCAAAAGGTTTGTGGAACGCGGACCAGGGGAATACCCCGGCTGCAATTACATAATAAGGCCTGACGGAAAGAAGAAGAAGATAACAGACGAGACTCACGAGCAGCTGCTGGAGGAGCTGCAGCCTGGATACATTGTGGAAAGGCACCTGATGGACGGCGATGTGGCTGTGTTCAACAGGCAGCCGTCCCTGCACAGGATGTCCATGATGACCCACAAGATAAGGGTCATGCCGGGAAGAACATTCAGGCTCAACCCTGCAGTCTGCCACCCTTACAACGCTGATTTTGACGGGGACGAGATGAACCTCCACATACCACAGACAGAGGAGGCCAGGGCAGAAGCAGAGGTGCTGATGTCAGTGGAGACACAGCTGATCACGCCAAGGTACGGCCTGAGCATAATAGGATGCATACAGGACGGTGTTTCAGGGAATTACATACTCACAAGGGACTCTGAATTCAGCAGGGAAGACGCTGTGGAGATCCTGGCAAGAGCGGGTATCGAGGATTTCTCAGGCCTGCCCAGTAAGAAGAGGGTGACAGGCAAGGAGGTGTTCAGCGCACTGATACCTAAAGACTTCAACTTTGTAGGGAGATCAAAGACCTGCCCCGCCAAATCAAGGCCCTGTGAAGAGTGCGAAAGGTGGAAGAACGGCAAATGCTCATCAGACTCGAAAGTGGTGATAAAGGACGGCAAGCTTATGGCTGGTGTGATGGACTCGGCCAATCTGGGCCACGGCTCAGGTTTCCTGCTGAGGAACATCCACAAGAAGTACGGGGAGCAGAAGACGATAGACATGCTCAATAAGATCTCAAAGCTGGGTATCTGCACTCTGCTGAAGAAGGGATTCACAACAGCGATATCAGACTCAGACCTTCCGGAAGATGCGCAGAAGAAGATACAGGAGATACTTAACAATGTAGAGGATGAGGTGGAGAACCTGATACAATCGTATCATAAGAGAGAGCTCGAGGCATTCCCCGGGAAGACACTGCTTGAGACTCTTGAACTCAAGATACTTGGGGCCCTGAACAGGGCAAGGAATGAGACAGGGGACGTGGTGGCTGAGAATGCATCCACTGACACAGGCACCTATGTCATGGCATCAAGCGGAGCGAGAGGCACGAACATAAACCTTGCTCAGATGGCCGCTTGTGTAGGCCAGCAGGCGATGAGAGGGAAGAGGATAGAGCTGGGATTCAGCGACAGGTCACTCCCCAGCTTCAAGAGGAATGATCTCAGCCCCAGCGCGAGAGGATTCATAAGGCGCGGCTTCAAGAAAGGAATGTCCCCTGCAGAGTTCTTCTTCGCATCCATGACAGGAAGGGACTCTCTGATGGACACCGCATTGAGGACGCCGAAATCAGGATACCTGTACAGGAGGCTCGCCAACGCAACCCAGGACCTGAAAGTGGAGTATGACAGGACAGTGAGGGATGCAAGCAAGAAGATAGTGCAGTTCGCCTACGGAGAGGACGGAATCGATATCTCAAAGAGTGAGGGCGGAAAGCTCAATGTCAAGAGGATAATAGAGGATGTTGTGGGAGTGCAATAATCTGAAGGGTATGATTCAAAATGGAAAACAATGAAAAGATATTCGAGGAATACAAGGACAAGCTCAATCCTTCCATAATCGAAGAGGTCAGGAATAACCTGCCCCAGAAGACCAGCAGCGCCAAGGTAAGAGAGGTCATGGAAAGGTTACTGGAGGAGTATGACAATATCAAGGTAGAGCCGGGAGAGGCTGTAGGGCTGGTGTCCGCAGAATCCATAGGGGAACCCGGCACGCAGATGACACTGAATACATTCCATTTCGCGGGAGTTTCCGAGATGAACGTCACCACAGGCCTTCCCAGGATAATAGAGATCCTTGACGGAAGGAAACAGATAAGCACACCCATGATGGAGATATTCCTGAAAAAGCCTTACTCAACAGGAAAGGACATAAAGAAGAAAGCCCTCACTATCAAGGAGACGAGGGTGAAGGATGTGGTTTCAGAGTTCGAGATAAACGTTGCCGACCTGACGATAGGGATGGTGCTTGATGAAGAGAGTATGAAGGAAGTCGGCCTCACTCCCGCTCCGATCATAAAGGCGATAGAGAAGAGCTTCAAAGTGTCCTCGAAACAGGGAAGCGACAGGTTCAGTTTCACCCTCAAGAGCACAAGCAAGGAAGGAGGGACACTTAATGATATATACAAGCTCAAAGAGAAGATAAAGGACCTTGTGCTGCAGGGAATCAAGGGAGTATCCCAGGTACTGCCAATCAAGAGGAAGGACGAGTTCATAATTGTGACGGCCGGAACGAACCTCAAGAAGATACTTGAGCTTGATTTTGTTGATGCCGCAAGAACAACCACCAACGACATCCATGAGATAGCGAAAGTTCTGGGGATAGAGGCTGCAAGGCAGACGATAATAAACGAGATACTCAAGGTCATAGACAGCCAGGGCCTCAACATAGACAAGCGCCATATAATGCTCGTGGCGGATATGATGTGCGCGACAGGCGAGATAAAGGGGATCACAAGGTATGGTGTGGTGTCAGAGAAATCATCCGTACTGGCCAGGGCATCATTCGAGACGCCTATCAAGCACATAATCGAAGCGGCGCTTGTGGGAGAGCAGGACAAGCTGACTTCTGTGGTGGAGAATGTGATGCTCAATCAGCCCGTACCCCTGGGCACATCTCTTCCGGGGCTTGTCACCGAACTCAAAGAGGATGACGGAAAGGAGAACAAAAAACAGAAGGCGGAGCAGTGAAAATGGAAGATATAAAGAAACTTGTGAAAGAGGGCAAGGTGATCATCGGGAAAGAGAAGACACTCAAAGGCCTGAAGACAGGGGAAGTGTCAAAGGTCTTCATCACCTCAAACTGCCCTGAAGACGCAAAGGACAGCGTCAATCATAATGCTGATATAGGCGGAGCGGAAGTCGTGCAGCTGGACATGCCCAATGACGAGCTGGGTGTGGTGTGCAGGAAGCCTTTTTCAGTATCAGTTTTGGGGGTCATCAAAGAGTAGGATCCAGCCTTAAAATGAAGATAAAGTATGATGTTTCTCTCATGGGCATAATGTCCTTGTTCGAAAAGATAACAGGGGCGAAGCTCAAGGACTGTTACAATGACGAGGTGCTGAACTGCATCACCTTCGTCGTGCAGCCGGGCCAGCTCGGCAAGGCGATAGGCAAGAAAGCTGTGAATGTGAAAAGGCTGCAGGAGAAGCTCAATAAGAATGTGAGGGTCATAGAGTTCCACCCCAACAAGACGGAGTTCATAAAGAACATGATATCCCCCCTCAGGGTAGAAAGGATAGAGGAGGAAGAGGACGGCACAATAACCATAAAAGGGGATGACACGAAGACGAAAGGGCTCATCATAGGAAGGAACGCCCAGAATCTGAGGAATCTGGAGAAGAACGTGGGGAGATATTTTGATATCAAGGAGATAAAGGTCGTCTGAGAAGCCGCCAATTATCCTATCCCTATCTGCTCATCCAGCGGAGGATTTGAGAAATAAGCTCTCACATCAAATCCAGGATCCATAAGCTCAATCATATAGAAACCCTTTTTCTCCATCCGCCTGAAACTTTCTTTCGGGAGATACTCCTTCTCGAACTCAGGAAAATCAGGGATGGTAAAATCCGCATACCCTCGCTCTTTTCTTGCAGGGTCAGGCCGCCTGATCTTGAGCAGTTTAAGAGGGCCTGAGACTGTCTTTACAGCTGTTATATGGAAAAGAGGGCCTGTGGGAGTTTCCTTTATGACATCTCCGAGATTCGCTGCAGCGTCCAGCAATTCCCCATACTCATCCTCACTGTGGGAGAAGATGCAGGCATAATTGACATGCGCATTCTTATATCTGATGTTATGGCCCATGTGCTTATCTTTCAGGGCGCAGGCATGCTCAACTATCATCTTTACCAGCCCCTTCAGCTCCTCCTCTTTCATGTTTCCAGCTCCTCCTCATAAATGCTCTTCACTTCCCTGAACATCTTTTTGGGCATGTTCTCTGCGGGATAGACAGAAAGGAATCTTCTCATCAGCTGATCTTCCCTTTCCTTTGCTTCATCAAGGAATGATCTCCTGAACAATTCTATGAGGCCGCCTCTTTCCCCGTTCCTGTAAGCGAGAAGGAAAGCGAGAAGCTGCTGATCCCTTGCCTCAGCGCTCTTCTCATATGCATCAACCTCAGAGAAAATGCTGTAAAGCCGCCTATATCTCTTCTGCATCAGGTTCCTGCTGAAGCCCGCTCTTTTAGGGTCAATGCCGAAGGCCTTCATGAAAAGGAAAAGCCTGGCGCACTTGTTGCAGTCATGGCACCATCTCTTCTCATCGCTGGCGTCAAGGCAGTCGCAGCTGACCTGATAAGAGGCCAGATCAGGATATCTTGTGTGGAGTATCTTTGTTATGGCAAGATTTGTGAGGGGCTCTATGACGCTTACGACCCTCCCTTTCCCCCCTGTCATGCTCCTGACCATCATGTCCTGCTGTCTTGTCCATGCCGATGACTGGTCGAATGAAGGCAATGTAGAATAGCCGTCCTTGTTGATGAAACCGAAGTCCATGTCCTTCTGGTTGCCCAGGGCGACATGACCCGCTCCGAACCTGTGCATGAA